>JABMNB010000040.1 GCA_013205335.1 Rhodospirillales bacterium | reverse complement strand
GTGCTCGCGGCGGACAATCTCAATCCCCAGAAGGCGCGACTGTTGCTGGGGCTGGCGCTCACCCGGACCTCCGATCCGGTGGAGATCGAGCGAATCTTCGCGACCTATTGATTGCCGGGGTATCGGGGCCTGATCTCGCCGCGATGTAATTGGAGCACCTCGGCATCTCGCTGCCGTCGGCAGGGCAGGCGGCGCCGCTCGAGGACGCCGCGAAATGGATCGGCGACTACCGGCGCTTTTGGGAAGAGAACTTCGACCGGCTCGACGCCTGTGTGGGGGAATTGCAACGCAAGGAGAAAGCCGGTGTCCGCAGGCGCCGCCCAAGGAAGCAAGCCGGCCGACCGCACCGTCGTCTTCACCTGCATCTTCGACGTGCCGGCCGGCATCGTCTTCCTGGCGTTGAGCAGGCCCGGGCAAATGATGAGGTGGTTCGGTCCCGTGGGCTGGCACTCACGATGTGCGAAATGGATTTGAGCGTCGACGGCGCGTTCCGGTTCGCGATGGCCGGCCCCCAGCGGCGTGCAGACGGCAAGACCACGCTCACCATGAACACCTTGTTCGACTCGCAGTCGATGTAAGACGACCATGTCGGCCAGCGCTACGTGCAAGGGACGGATTCCGGCTACGACCAGTTCGCGGATGTCCTCGCCTCCCTGACGCGCGCCGGAGGGTGAACGCGGCCTCTACATCGCGCCTTCGTGTTCCAGTAGCCACTTCTTGCGCGGCAGGCCGCCACCATAGCCGGTCAGGGTACCGTTGCTGCCGATGACCCGGTGGCAGGGCACGACGATGCCGATGGGATTCCGGCCGTTGGCGAGGCCGGCAGCGCGAATCGCTTGGGGCTTGCCGATACGCGTGGCCAACTCGGCGTAGGTGATCGTCGTGCCGCAGTGAATCTTGCGCAATGCCTGCCACACGCTTCTCTGGAAGGGTGTGCCGGGCATCTCGACCCTTAGCGTGTCGATGACCGCGAGGTCACCCCTGAAGTACGAACGCATCGCCGTCGTCAGGCCGCCGGGATCGCGTGCCGCCGAAATCGAATAGCGACCTGTGCCGCAGGAACGGTCGAGCAGCAGACGCATGCGCGCCTCATGGTCCGTCCAGTCGATGGCGCGCAGACGGCCCTCGCCATCGGCCAGGATCAGGAGTTCGCCAACCGGCGTCGCGAGGCGATCGACCCTGAGGTCGAGAGGCTCAGCCATGGCGGGCCATCCGGAGATGCTCTGCGGCATACGCATGCCACGGGCGCCAGGCCGGCGGTGCCTTGTCGTCGACGGGAATGCCCACGGGATCGTGCTCCCAGTCGCCCGGGGCGCGCAGGCCGGGTCGGCTTGCGATCAGCGGTGCGAGCGTCGGGTCGCGCGCGAGATGGCTGTCGATGGTGGCGATGTCGGCGCCGAGATCGAAGACGCGCCGCACGCGCGCGACGATCACGGGGAGAGCCTTGACCGACGAGCAGCGGATGGTGACAGCCACGGCGTTGCGCTCCGGCAAGTGCGCCACGGCGACATTGCCGTGGTCGCCATCCAGATCGATGCGGCGATGCCAGACGCCACCGTCTATCCGTTCCGTGCCGGGCGTTGCGCGGGCGGCGAGTGCCGCCAGCATGCCGGGCCAGTCGTAGGGCGGGCGATAGGCAAGCTTCAGCGTGACGCCATCCCTGGCCGAGGTATCGACGCCACTCTTTCGGCGTAGCGCACCCGGTGGCCGGTCGAACAACGCGCGGAACGTCTCGTTGAAACGCCGGACGCTGCCGAAGCCCGAGGCCAGGGCCACCTCCGCCATCGGCAGGCGCGTGTCGTGCAGGAGCTGCTTGGCGAAGAGTACGCGTCTCGTCTGCGCCACCGCGATCGGGGACGCGCCGAGATGGCGCTGGAACAGGCGGCGCAGCTGGCGGCCGCCGACGCCCAGCCGCTCGGCCAGCGCTTCGACGCCGGCCTCGTCTTCGTCGAGCGCGCCGTCGGCGATCAGTGCCAGCGCGCGGCTCACCGTGTTGGCGGTGCCGCGCCAGAAAGCGAGGTCGGGCGCGATCTCGGGCCGGCAACGCAGGCAGGGCCGGAAGCCCGCTTCCTGAGCGGCGGCGGCGGAGACGTAGAAACGGCAATTCTCGAACTTGGGCGTCCGGGCGGGACAGACCGGCCGGCAGTATATGCCGGTCGAGGTCACGCCCACGAACGCACGCCCGTCGAAGCGGGCATCGTGACCCTGGAAGGCGCGGTAGTACGTCCTGCGGTCGAGCAATTCCATACGGGCATATTTCCACGCGCGCGCGAGCGGCGCTCGCGGTATTCGGACCCGATAGTCACATGCCGTTTGGGGCCATCGTTTGACCGCGGTCCGGGAAAATGATCAGTCGCCGGCCATGACTGCAACGGTCGGTTGGTCGGCGCTTCTGAGGCGCGAATGGTTGCCCCTTCTAGTGGCGCTCGTGGGCGGCGTCCTGCTGCATTCCATGAATGTGCTGATGCTGGCGACTGTGCTGCCAAGCATCGTCGAGGATGTCGGCGGCACGTCGATGATGAGCTGGCCGACGACGGCTTTCCTTGCCTCGTCGATCGTCGCGGCGACCTGTACCGGCCACCTGACGGCGCGGCTCGGGGCGCGCACCGCCTTCTGTGCCGGAGCGATGGTCTTCGGCATCGGCGCATTGATCTGCGCTCTGGCACCGTCGATGGGCATCGTGGTCACCGGGCGCTTCGTGCAGGGCTTCGGCGGTGGCGTGCTGTCGGCCATGGCCTATGTCCTGGTGGGCAATGCGTTTCCCGAGCCGATGTGGCCGAGGGTTGCGGCACTGCTGTCCGGCGCATGGAGCATGTCGGTGTTGATCGGTCCTCTGGTCGGCGGTGCCTTCGCGACCTGGGGAAACTGGCGCGGCGCTTTCTATGCGGTGACCGTCCTTGCGGCCTTGCTGGCGATCGTCGCCGCACGGGCGCTGCCGCGGGCGAGGGCGGAGAAGGGTGGGCCTGTTCGCGCGATACCTGGCGGGCGTGTCGCGCTGATCTGTCTGGCGATCGCCGTCATGTCGACCGCCAGCGTCGTTTCGCTGCCGCTCACCAAGGCGGGCCTCTTCGTCACGGCTGTCGCGTTATTGATCGGAATGATCCTGCTGGATCGGCGGTCGAGGGCGCCGCTCTTTCCGAGCGATGCCTTCTCGTTGCGCTCGATGACCGGTGTTGCGATGTGGTTCGCGCTGCTGGTGTCGATCGCCTACAGCCCGCTGTCGATCTTCGTGCCGGTCTTTCTACAGAGCCTGCATGGCTTCGATCCGCTGGCCGCCGGCTACACGGTTGCCGGTGCATCGATGGGCTGGACCGTATCGTCGATCGTCGTCTCCGGCTGGTCGTTGCGGGCGGCGGGACGAATGCTGGTCGCCGGTCCGTTCGCGATGGCCGTGGGCCTCGCCGGCGTGGCGCTGCTGATGACGACGCAGCCGGTCCTGGTCCTGCCGGTTCTGATCGCCGTGGTCGGTCTTGGCATCGGTGCTTGCTGGGGCTTTGGCGTCCAGCGGCTGATGGGTGGCGCCAAGCCGGGTGAGGGCGATCTTGCCGCCTCAGCGGTCGCGACCGTGCAGCAGGCCGGCTTTGCGCTGGGGGCCGCCGCGGCCGGGATCCTGGCCACGTTGGCAGGGCTCTCACGAGGGCTAACGCCGACCGGCGTTGCCAGCGCAGCCTTCTGGGTGCCTGCGGGCTTCGTGCCGATCGCCCTTCTGGCGGCCGTCATGGGCGGACGCCTGGCGCTGCTGGCACGCCGCGCCGGTGATATGAAGCAGGAAGCTTCGAAGAGGATATGACATGATGCGGCTGCTCACGGCACTGATCCTGACCTGCCTCGTGCCGTTCGCGGTCGAGGCACAGACGGTCACGAAAGAGAAAGTGACGGCCGCTCTTCCCAAGCTGCGGGAACTGGCGCGGCAGATCGTGGCCAAGGGCGAGGTTCCGGGCCTATCGATCGGCATCGTCTATCGCGACGAGGTCGTTTTCCTCGAAGGCTTCGGTGCTCGCGAGGCTGGGCAACCCGAGACGGTGACGGCCGACACGGTCTTCCAGCTGGCCTCGGTTTCCAAGCCGCTGGCCGCCACCGTCGTGGCAGCGCTGGTCAGCGATGGCGTCGTGAAATGGGACACGCGCATCCGCGATCTCGATCCGAATTTCGCGCTCCCCGAAGCCTATCCTACCGCGCAGGTAACGATTCGTGATCTGCTCTCGCATCGCAGTGGTCTCGCGGCCAACGCGGGCAACGATATCGAGGATCTGGGCTTCAGCCGCGAAGAGATATTGAAGCGTATCCGCTACACGCGGCCCGGCGGCAGTTTCCGGGCGACCTACGCCTACAGTAATTTCGGCTTCACCGCGGGCGCGATCGCCGCCACCCGGCCGACAGGCAAGGGCTGGGAGGAGCTTGCGGAAGAGAAGGTCTATCGGCCGCTCGGTATGCAGTCGACCAGCTCGCGCTCGAAGGATTTCATTCTTCAGCCCAATCGATCGTCGCTGCATGTGCGGATCGACGGCAAGTGGACGCCGCTGGTCAAGCGCAACGCCGACGCGCAGGCCCCGGCGGGCGGCGTGAGCTCGAACGCCAAGGACATGGTGCAATGGCTGCGGCTCGAGCTCGGCAATGGCCGCTATGCCGGCCGGCCGCTGATCAAGGAGGCCGCGCTCGAACAGACACGCCTGCCTATCATCATTCGCAGCGTCGATCCAAAGACAGGCATAGCCGGCTTCTATGGGATGGGCTGGAACGTCGACTTCCGCGACCGCGGCGTCGAATGGAGCCATGCCGGTGCCTTCAGCGCTGGCGCGCGTACCCTCGCGCATCTTCTGCCGGCAGAAAAGATCGGAATCGTGATCCTGAGCAATGCCTTTCCGACCGGCGTTCCGGAAGGCCTCGCCGCGACTTTTCTCGACGAGGTTTTCGCCGGCAAGCCATCGCGTGACTGGATCTCGCATTGGAACGAGATTTACGACGCGAATTTTGGCGCCGGTGCCCAGAAGGCGGCGATGGCGCCTTATGCATCGGGGCCGCCCTCGCCGTCGCCAGCGATGCCGCTCGGTGCCTATACCGGCTTCTATAACAACGCCTATGTCGGCGACGTCCGGATCACCGAGGCGGGTGGCGCGCTCTCGGTAGCGCTGGGGCCCGCCGGCAAGCGGTTTCCCCTGAAGCATTTCAATCGCGATCTCTTCCTGTATGCACCCTTTGCCGAAAGTCCCGGCTGGATGGCCGCGGTCACTTTTCTGATCGGTCCCGACGGAAAGGCCGCCCAGGTCACTCTGGAGAATTTCGACGAGGACGGGATGGGTACTTTGAAGAGAGCGAAGAGCCGGTAAACGCTGATCGGCTGAACAGATTATCGCGGTGGTCAATTGCTTTGCCCGCCGCGAAGGTACGACGTTGAATGGACTGCGGCGAGCGGGGTGGTGAAATGACAGTAGTAAAGATCAACACGAACACCGATCACACGTTCGAGCGCATGAACATGGCGATCGACAACATGACGTTGCTCGAGAGCTTCGTGGCCCCCCGGGCGACGGTTGCCGAGCGCCTGCAGGCCGGCAAGGCGCTGCGGGCGCAGGTGCCGCGGTCCTCGCATGCCAGCTTCCAAAGGCGGCCAACCGGCCGGATCCTGTCGGCATCCTCGAGGCGCAGAACGTGAGCCGGGTGCAGAAGCTGGTGCCGGTGAGATTCGCACGCATGCTGGCCTCGCCTTTCGCCTTCCTGCGCGGCTCAGCGGCGGTCATGGCGGCGGACCTCTCGACCACGCCCGTCACCGGCATGGCCGTCGGCGCCTGCGGCGACATGCACGTCTCGAATTTCGGCGTCTTCGCTTCCGCGGAACGGAATCTGATCTTCGCCATCAACGACTTCGACGAGGTCCACCCCGGCCCCTGGGAATGGGACCTGAAGCGCCTCGCTGCCAGCGCCGCCGTCGCCGTGCGCTTCATGGGCGGCGACCGCGTAGCGGCGGAGGGGGCTGCGCGGTCCATCGTGCGGTCCTACCGCAAGCGCATGCGCCGCTATGCCGACATGGGATACCTGCAGATCTGGTACGACCGCATCGACGAGCGTGCCGTCCTCGACACGCTGTCACCCCGGGCGCGGCGCGGTGCCGAGCGGCTGATGGACAAGGCCCGGGCCAAGAGCCATGTCGCGGTGCTGGAGAAGTTGACCGAGCAGGTCGACGGCGAGCATCGCATCATCGAGGAAGTGCCGCTGATCGTGCGCGAGACGGAAACGGCGGCGGGTACGCCCGTCAATGTCGCTCTCGACAACATGTTGCAGGCCTATATCCAGTCGCTGCCGATCGACCGGCGTGTGCTGCTGTCACGCTACCGGATCGTCGATTCTGCGCGAAAGGTCGTGGGCGTCGGCAGCGTCGGTACCGGCTGCTGGGTCGTTCTGCTGCAGGGCATCGATTCGGACGATCCGCTGTTCCTGCAGGTGAAGCAGGCGCAGACATCGGTCATCGCGCCCTATGTCGAGCAGAAGCTCAGGTTCGACAATCAGGGAAGACGGGTCGTCGTCGGGCAGCGCCTCGCGCAAGGATCGCCCGATATCTTCCTCGGCTGGGGAGAGGTGGACGGAAAGGATTTCTACGTTCGACAGCTCGCGGACATGAAGGGCAGCCTGAAGTTCAACGAGAGCGACCCGAGCACCCTTAACGGCTTCATCGAGTATTGCGCCCTGTGCGGCTGGGCGCTTGCGCTGGCCCATGCGAAGTCGGGAAATCCGGCGATGATCGCCGGCTATTGCGGCAACAGCGACACGCTCGATGAAGCGATCGGCAGGTTCGCCATGGCCTATTCGAAGCAGACCGATGAGGACTACGACGCGCTCGATAAGGCACGCCGCACGGGACGCATCAAGGTCGCGGCGCCGGAGATGGTGAAGTAGTCACTTCGACCCTGGCCGAAGCGACGGCATTGGCCCAAGGGCTAGAACGCTCTCCCACCAACAGCACGGGAGAAACTACATGGTCGACCTTCATTCCCTGAAGGACGGGCTCATCGTCACGGCGTTCTGGGAGGCCAAGCCGTCCGAGGCCGATGCCGTCGCGGCAATCGTCCGCGAGTACCTGCCACAGGCCCAGCGCGAGCCTTGGGTACATGCCTTCCAGATTCATCGCTCGATCGCGGAGCCCGAGAAATTCTTCTTCTACGAGGTGTTCCGCGACGAGGCGGGTTTCGCCGCCCACCAGGAGACGCCACATTTCAAGGCGCTGATCGTCGGGCAGGCACTGCCCAAGCTCGCCAGGCGCGAGCGTACGCAGCACCGCTTCGTTCTGTCCGGGACTTAGGACAGGGACGTAGCGTCCGAACTCCGCCAGACCCATCGACCGTCGTCGCCTAGCGTCTTTCTCTCACAAAGGAGGAAGACGCAATGACCGACCAGGACGTCCAGGAGTTCGTGACCCGCTTTGCCGCCGCGTGGGTATCGCGCGACGGCGAGGCCTTTCTGGCGCTGTGGCATCCCGACGGGATACTGCATTGGCCGCTCTACGATCGTCCGGTCATGGGCAAGGAGTTCGGGCGGCTGACCGACTTCGTGCGCGAGGCGGCGCCCGATCTGGTGTGGCAACTTCTCGACTGGACAGCGCGCGGCGACGTCGTCGTGATCGAGTGGCAGACCACGCGCATCTTCAACGGGCGCCGCCTTGATGCGCGAGGGGTGGATAAGTTTCGCCTGCGCGACGGCCGTGTCGTCGAGGAGCGTGTCTATACCGACACCGCCCCGTTGCGGGCCGTGCGAAGCGGGGAGCAGCTCGAGCCGCTGGTCCGGCTCGACTGGTGAGGGACTGGCGGCGCGCGGCTCAGGCCGCGGCCGCATCCTTCCAGGGCGCGACCTCGAGCCAGGTGCTCTGGTAGGTCGCGCCTTCGCCCATGTCGGTATAGCGGTCCGAACAGAGCATGTTGATCGTGCCCGACACGGCCTCGCCGACCGGCCGCTGACCCGGCACGAGCAGGACGCCCGGCTGGACCTCGTCGGCGACCTTGAGGATCAGGCCGATCTCGCCGCGGTCGTTGAACAGGCGCACCCGGTCGCCGTCCTCGAGGCCGCGCTTCGCCGCGTCCTCGGGGTGAAGGATGCAGAAGGGCTTGCCCTCGCGTTCGCGCAGGAAGCCGACACCCGAGAAGGCCGTATGAGCCTGGAAGTAGCCGGGCGCGGTCAACAGCCGGAGTGGCCATCTGGCAGCCTCCTCGGCCTCGACCGGGTCTGGCTGCCAATCCGGCATCGGCGGCAGGCCCTGACTGGCGAGCTGCTCGGAATAGAATTCGAGCTTGCCCGACGGTGTCTTGAAGGGCTGGCCGTCCCAGTCGTGGGCGATGTTGATCGGCACGCCGGCAAACAGCTCGTTGCGGTCGGCCTTCGACGCCGGTCCGGTCGAGCCCTTGAAGAACTCCTCGGCCGCTTGGCGCGGCGACAGGCTGAAGATCCTGTCGGTGACGCCCATGCGCTGCGCCAGCGCCTGTGCGACGTGGAAATTGGAGCGGGCCTCGCCCGCCGGCTCGACCGCCTTCTGGCCCCACTGCATCCAGTAGGCGCCATAGGCACGATAGAGATCGTCGGTCTCGAGATAGTTTGCGGCCGGCAGAACGATGTCGGCGTAGCGCGCGGTGTCGGTCATGAACGGGTCGTGCACGACGGTGAACAGGTCTTCGCGCAGCAGTCCCTTCTGCACCTTGTGAACTTCGGGGCAGGTGACGACCGGATTGTTGGCGGCGATGAACAGCGCGCGGATCGGCGGGTCCTTCATGTTGAGAAGTTCCTCGCCGAGACGCAGATGGTTCACCATGCGGGCCGTCGCCGGGCCGGACGGCTTGCGCACGGCTGCGTAGTTCAGGTCGCACGAGGCGGCCGTCAGCAGCAGCGAGCCGCCGCCCTTGACGCCATAGTGGCCGGTGACGCCCGGCAGCAGCGCCACGGTGCGCAGCGCCTGGCCGCCATGGGTGAGGCGGGTCATGCCTTCGCCGAGGCGGATCAACGCGGCGCTCGCCCTGCCGTACATTGCGGCGAGCTTCTCGATGTCCGAGACGGCGAGGCCGGTGATTTCGGCCGTCCGCTCCGGCGTGAACTTCGGCAGCACCTCGCGTTCCACCTTGTCGAAGCCCAGCGTGTGAACGTCGATGTAGTCGCGGTTGGCGAGACCGTCGCGCACCAGGATGTGCATGACGCCCAGCGCGAGGGCGGCATCGGTGCCGATCCTGATGGCGAGATGGAGATCGGCGGACCTGGCGCTGCGCGTGCGGCGCGGGTCGATCACGACGATCGGCATGCCGGTCTTCTTGCGCTGCGCCTCGGCAAGCGCCCAGAAATGCACGTTGGTGGCCGCCAGGTCGGCGCCCCACGAGATCATCAGGTCGGAATAGATGACCGATTCGGGATCGGCGCCGCCCACCGGGCC
>JABMNB010000324.1 GCA_013205335.1 Rhodospirillales bacterium | reverse complement strand
GGTCGAGGGCATCGGTCACGACACCGGTCGCGATCGCGCGCCCATCGAAGCGTTGCTGGCCAAGGCCCAGGCCAAGTCGCCCAAGCGCGCAACGCCCGAGCTTTCACGGGCCCTCGGCAGTCCGCTCACCATCAAGCTGGCCGCCTTCCCGCTCGAAGGCCGCGTTGCGGACGTGACGCTCGCCATCTACGACCGCCGACACACGACGCCGGTGAAGAGCGGCGAAAACCAGGGCCGCATGATCGAGAACTTCAACATCGTGCGACAGGTCGAACTGATCGACCGCTGGGACGGCGCAGCGAAAACCTGGACGATTGCCGGCGATCGCATCGGCCCGACGCAGGGCGTGGCAGTGCTGGTGCAGCAGACCGACCATGGCCCGATGATCGGCTGCAACAAGCTGGAACCCGCCTACTCGGGCTGAGGCCGGCTGCCTTGCATCCGCCACCCCTGCGGGCGAAGGTGGATCCATGTCGCTTTACGGCGCTTCCGGCCGCCTGACTGCCGTCCTCGGTCCAACCAACACCGGCAAGACCTATCTCGCGATCGAGCGCATGCTCGGCCACGAGTCGGGGATGATCGGCTTCCCGCTGCGCCTTCTCGCGCGCGAGAACTACGACCGTATCGTCAAGCTGAAAGGCGTTGGCCAGGTCGCGCTGATCACCGGCGAGGAGAAGATTTCGCCGCCGGGCGCGCGCTATTTCATCTGCACCGTCGAATCGATGCCGATCGAGCGACCTGTATCCTTCCTCGCCGTCGACGAGGTGCAGATGGCGGCCGATCCCGAGCGCGGCCACTTCTTCACCGACCGGCTGCTGCATGCGCGCGGCCTCAACGAGACGATGCTCCTGGGCGCCGACACGATCCGTCCGGTACTGAACAGACTTCTGCCCGACATCGACGTGGTGGCGCGCCCACGCTTCTCGAGCCTGTCCTATGTCGGGTCGAAGAAGGCGACGCGCCTGCCGCGCCGCTCGGCGGTCGTGGGCTTCTCCGCCAACGAGGTCTACGAGATCGCCGAGCTGATCCGCCGCCAGCGCGGCGGCACGGCGATCGTCATGGGCGCGATGAGCCCGCGCACGCGCAATGCGCAGGTCGACATGTTCCAGTCGGGCGAGGTCGACTACCTCGTGGCGACCGACGCCATCGGCATGGGCCTCAACATGGACGTGAACCACGTGTGGTTCGCGTCGTTGCGCAAATATGACGGTCGCAGCTCCCGGCCGCTGCGCACCGTCGAGCTGGCGCAGATCGCCGGCCGCGCCGGGCGCCACATGAACGACGGCACCTTCGGCACGACGGCCGACGTCAACGGCCTCGATCCCGAAATCGTCGAGGCGATCGAGAACCATCGCTTCGATCCGCTGCGCGACCTGCAGTGGCGCAACAGCGAGCTCGACTTCCGCTCGGTACCGGCGTTGGTCGCCGCATTGAACGCGAGTCCGCCGCATGCCGCTCTCCAGCGCGTGCGCGAGCAGGACGATCAGCTCGCCCTGCAGACGCTGGCGGCGCAGTCGGCGTTTATGCCGCGGCTGCACTCGCCGCGTCGCGTCAAACTACTATGGGAGGTGTGTCAGGTCCCTGACTTCCGCAAGACGATGACGGAAGAACACATACAGCTGCTGGGCCAGCTTTTCGGGCATCTGACGCAGGGCGGCGAACGCCTGCCCGAGGACTGGATTGACAGCCATGTAAAGCGCCTCGAACGCTTCGATGGCGACATCGACACGTTGATGGCGCGCATCGCGCACGTTAGGACATGGACCTATATTTCGCATCGGCCCGACTGGATTCAGCGTGCAACCCACTGGCAGGAGCGCGCGCGTGCCATCGAGGACAGGCTTTCGGATGTTTTGCATCAGCGGCTCACGCAACGGTTTGTCGATAGACGCGCGGCCTTGCTTGTACGAAGATTGGGCGATGAGGGTGAAATGAACTCGTCAATCGCCGCAGCGGGCGAAGTCACGGTCGAGGGCGAGCATCTCGGTCGCATCGAGGGCTTCCGCTTCGTGCCCGACGCAACCGAAGGCCAGACCGACCAGAAGGCGGTGCTGAGCGCGGCACTGCGCGCGCTGCGCCAGGATCTGCCCGATCGTCTGCAGGCCTTCGTGAACAGTCCGGACGGCGAAATCGTTTTCGACGCGCAGTTGCGCGTTTGCTGGGGCGGCGGTCCCATCGCCCGGCTGTTGCCGTCGGGCGACATACTGGCGCCCAAGGTCGAGGCCATCGCCTCCGAATTGCTCGACGGCCCGGCGCGGGAGGAAGTGCGCAAGCGCGCCGCAACCTGGGTCGATACCCGCATTCGCCTCGGCCTCAGCGAATTGATGGACGCGCGCGCCACCACCGAACTGCCGGCCGGCGCGCGGGGCGTCATCTTCCAGCTCTGCGAAAGTCTCGGCGTCCTGCCGCGCCGCCCTGTCGAGGAACAACTCGCCCAGCTCAGCGACGAGGATCGTAAGGCGCTGGCACGTCTCGGCGTGCGTATCGGTGTGTTCTCGCTCTACTTCCCCAGCATGCTGAAGCCGGTGCCGATCCGCCTGCGGGCCGGCCTCTGGATGATCGCCCGCAACCGCGAGACGATCCCGCCGCTGCCGGCCGAGGGCCGCACGTC
>JABMNB010000323.1 GCA_013205335.1 Rhodospirillales bacterium | reverse complement strand
GCGGGGTATAAAGCCTGCCGCGTCAGGAGTCAAAACGCTTGGACACCCCGCCCAACCCATTGATCGACAACGATTCCCGGCGCTTGCCGGGCTGGTCCATGCTGATCTTCCTGATCGCCGCACCCGTAATCGGGGCCATCGTTTTCTGGCTTTTGCCCGTCCGGAGCAACTTGCTGGTGCTGACCGCCTTCTTCGGGACGTGCCTGGTCGCCCTCCTTGTCGCAGTCCTGCCGCTGGGCCGGGGGGCGCCGGCGGCCCTGGGGCTGCGGCCGGTGGGCTGGCGGCCGGTCGTCTTCGCGGTGCTGGGCACCACGCTGCTGTCCTTCGCCGTCAGCCAGCTCGGGTCACAGCCCGAGGGAGTGCGGCAGGTCACGGAAGGTCTCCAGGGCACCCGGGCGCTGCTGACCCTGGGCGTGCTGGGTCTGCTGGCGCCACTCGCGGAAGAGCTGGTCTTCCGGGGCATGCTCTATGGCTGGCTGGCGGGCCGGTGGAACAATCTCGTCGCTTTCGTCCTGAGTTCCCTTGCCTTTGCGGCAGCCCATACAGAGCCCCTGCACATTCTGATGGTGCTGCCGCTCGGCTTCTGGTTCGGTTGGCTGCGCTGGCGCACCGGCTCGCTGGTCCCGACGATCGTGGCGCACATGATCAACAACACGATCGCGGTATCTGCAGCGGTTTTCCTCGCGCCCTGATCGGGAAGATCAGGACGCGAGCTTGCGCTCGACGAAGTCGAGCCGGTCCTGGCCCCAGAAGATCTCGCCGTCGATGACGAAGGACGGCGCCCCGAACACGCCCTGCGAAATGGCGTGCCTGGTGTAGGCCTCGCGCTTCTCCGCGATTCCCGGCGCTTCGCTGGCCGTCATGACAGCCGCGCCGTCGAGGCCGCAGGCATCGATGATCGCCTTCAGCGTATCCGGATCGCCGCTGTTCTTCTCCTCGGCCCACAGGCCGGTCAGTACGGCGTGTGCGACCTTGATGGCGTCCGCCATGCGGCCCTGCTCGCGCAGCGCGATCACGCACTTCGCGGCCGGGACCTCGTTGGCGGGAAAGAACCTGGGCTCGAGCGTGGTCTTCACGCCAAGATGGTCGCGCCAGCGCTTCAGCTCCATCATGCGATAGGCCTGACGCTGCGGCGCGCGCTTGGGCAGGGGCAGGCCGCCCGACACGGCGAATACCGAGCCGAAATCGACCGGCCAGATCGTGACCGTCGCGTCGTGCTTCTTCACCATGGCGTCGAAGCGCGCGGACCCGAGATAGGTCCACGGCGAATTCAGCGAAACATAGTAGTCGACATGCTTGCCCATTGATTCCTCCGTAGTCGGCGGACTGTGGCGCAAAGCCCGTCGATACGCCATCTTCGCGATGTGAACGGAAATCCAGAGCCCGGCCGCGGCCCTCTTGAAAAGGCCATCGCCATTACCGGCGGCGACGCCGCCTATTTCGACCTGATGCGCGACTGCATCGCCTCGCTGCAGGCGACGGAGGAGGGCCGGTCGCTGGCGCTGGGCGTCCTCGATTGCGGACTGACGGATGACCAGCGCGACTGGTGTCGCGAACGCGGCGCGACGCTGGTGGTGCCGCAGTGGGATTTCGATTTCCCCGGCCGCGAGACTTTGAAGGACGGTTACAAGGCGCTGACGGCGCGGCCGTTCCTGCCGCGCTATTTCCCGGGCTTCGATCTCTATCTCTGGATCGATGGCGACTGCTGGGTGCAGCAGGGCGACGCGGTCGCGCTGTTCCTCGCCGCGGCGCGGACGGGCGCGCTGGCCGCGGCACCCGAGATCCACCGCTCGATGCGGCACTATCGCCATGCCTGGAAGGAATTCTCCTCGATCAATGGTGCCGCGTTTGAAGCCTGCTTCGACCGGGCGACGGCAGAGCGGCTGATTCGCTACCCGCTGATCAATGCCGGTGTCTTTGCCCTCGCGGCCGACGCCCTCCATTGGCAGGGTTGGGCCGACCTGCTGGGCGAGGCGCTGCAGCGCTCGACCAACATGACCGACCAGGTCGCGCTCAACGTCCTGATCTACGACCGCGGCTTCAGCTGCGAACCGCTGCCCAGCCGCTGCAACTGGCCGGTCCATCACGCCACGCCGGCCTGGGACGCCGGGCGCGGCCTGTTCGTCGAGCCGGCCATGCCCTACGAGGCGCTCGGCATCCTGCATCTCACGATCTACACCAAGCGGATGGCGACCCTGGACGTGCGCGAGATCGCCGGGCCGCAGGCGGGGCAGGTCCGGCCGCGCTCGTTGCGCTGGCCCGGCCGAACCGCCATATAGCGCCGCATGGCCGGAACGCCTTTCCTCAAGATGCACGGGCTGGGCAACGACTTCGTCGTGCTCGACGCGCGTGGCGGCGCTCTCGATCTCACCGTGCCGCGCCGGCGGGCCATCGCCGACCGTCGCCTGGGTGTGGGCTGCGACCAGCTCATCGTGCTGGAGCCGCCGACCGAGCCCGACGCCGATGTCTTCATGCGCATCTACAATCCCGACGGCAGCGAAGCCCAGGCGTGCGGCAACGCCACGCGATGCGTCGCCTCGCTGCTGATGGACGAGCGCGAGGCCGACGATGTGACGATCCAGACGGTCGCCGGCCTGCTCGAATCGCAGAAGGTCGGCCGCGGCGTCAACGGCCTGCCGGTGATTTCCGTCGACATGGGGCTGGTGCGCATGGACTGGCGCGAGATTCCGGTCGCGAAGGCGTGCGACACGAATCACATGCCGGTCGGAATCGGACCGTTGCAGGAGCCCGTCGGCACCAATGTCGGCAACCCGCACGCGACGTTCTTCGTCGACGATCTCGCCGCGATCCCGATCGCGGAGCTGGGCCCGAAGCTGGAGCACGATCCGTTCTTCCCCGAGCGCGTCAATGTCGGCGTTGCGCAGATCATCGCCGAGAACAAGTTGAGGCTCAGCGTCTGGGAGCGCGGCGCGGGCCTGACGCTCGCCTGCGGTTCGGGCGCCTGTGCGGCCGCCGTCGCCGCCGCGCGGCGCGGCCTAACGGGCCGCAAGGTCGACGTCGTCGTCGAGCACGGCACGCTCACGATCGAGTGGCTGCGCGACGATCATGTGTCGATGACCGGCGGCATCGCGCTCGCCTACAGGGGCGAGCTCGACCGCTCGCTTCTTTCCTGAGGTGCCGCGGTGAGTGAGACGGAACCCGAGAAGAAGGGCTGGTTTGCGCGGTTGCGCTCCCGGGGGACTCCGGCCGTCGAGACGCCCAAGCCGGCAGAGGCTGAGGTCGAGAAGCCCGAACCGGTAGAGCCGGCGGTCGCGGCCGAGCCCGAGGCACGCGTCGCTCTGCCCCCGAGCGAGCCGGTGCGGACGGCGCCGGAGCCCGAGACGGCCCCTGTCGAAGCGGTCCAGGTCGAAGCGGTGGCCAAGCAGGAACCCGAGGTCGAGAAGCCCGAGGTTGAGAAGAAAGGCTGGCTGTCGCGTCTGCGCGAGGGCCTCTCGAAGTCGACCAAGAAGGTCGCCGAGAGCATTACCGGCCTCTTCACCAAGAAGAAGCTCGACCAGCAGACACTCGACGATCTCGAGGACGCGCTGATCCAGGCGGATCTCGGCGTCGCCGTCGCCAGCAGGCTCGTGGCCAAGCTCGGAAAGGAGCGTTTCGGCAAGGAAGTCACCGACGAGGAAGTGCGCGCCGCCTTCGCCGACGACATTGCCGAGATCCTGCAGCCTGTCGCCATTCCGCTGTCGATCGATGCCGCGCGCAAGCCGCACGTCATCCTGGTCATCGGCGTGAACGGCAGCGGCAAGACCACGACCATCGCCAAGCTGGCCGGGCTCTACAAGGGCGAGGGCCGCTCGGTGATCCTGGCCGCGGGCGATACGTTCCGCGCCGCCGCCGTCGAACAGCTCAAGGTCTGGGGCGATCGCGCCGGCGTTCCCGTCGTGTCCAAGCCCACCGGTGCCGATGCTGCGGGCCTTGCCTACGAGGCGCTGGAGCGGGCACGCGCCGAGAAGACCGATGTGCTGCTGATCGACACCGCCGGCCGGCTGCACAACAAGACCAACCTGATGGAAGAACTCGCCAAGATCGTGCGCGTCATCCGCAAGCTCGATCCCGAGGCGCCGCATTCCTGCCTGCTGGTGCTCGACGCGACCACCGGCCAGAATGCCCACGCCCAGGTCGAGACCTTCAAGAGCATGTCGCCGGTCGATGCGCTGGTCGTCACCAAGCTGGATGGCAGCGCCAAGGGCGGCGTGCTTGTGGCGCTCGCCGAGAAGTTCAAGCTGCCGGTCGTGGCCATCGGTGTCGGCGAAGGCATCGACGACCTCCGGCCGTTCGAGGCTCGCGCCTTTGCACGTGGATTGATGGGGTTGCCGGCATGAGCGAGAAGAGCGGCGACGACAATGGCATGCGCCGGCTCTACGCCACGGCGCTCGAACTCGGGCCGCTGGTCCTGTTCTTCGTCGCCAACGGGCGCTGGGGCATCTACTGGGGCACCGGCCTCTTCATCGTCGCGACCGCGGTCGCGCTGCCCTGCTATCGCTGGCTGGAAAAGCGCTGGCCGATCATGCCGCTGGTCGGCGGTTTCTTCGTGCTGGTGTTCGGCGGGCTTACGATCTGGATGCAGGACGACACCTTCATCAAGCTGAAGCCCACCATCGTGAACTGCCTGTTCGGCGTCATCCTGGGCGGCGGGCTCGTGCTGTTCCGCAAGCCGCTGCTGAAGCCGCTGTTTGGCGCGGCGTTCAAGCTGACCGACGACGGCTGGTACCAGCTGACGCTGCGCTGGACGGTGTTCTTCTTCATCCTGGCCATCGTCAACGAAGTGATGTGGCGGAACTTCACGACCGACACGTGGATCGCCAGCAAGATGTTCCTGAGCTTTCCGCTGACGCTGGTCTTCGCCTTCCTGCAGATCCCGCTGCTCAAGAAGTATTGGGACGGCGACGACAATCCCTTCGCCCGCGGCAGCTGAGGTTATAGGGAGCGACCGCTACCTACTCTTGTCAGCCTGAGCGCAGCGAAGGATCTCACCTCGATTCCCCACCCCGACCTCGTCACACTGAGCCCGCCCTCGCCTTCCGCCTTCACGCCGTCGCCGTCTGCCTTCCGCCTTCTCCCCCTCCTCCCGAGCGCCTTCCGCGAGGG
>JABMNB010000039.1 GCA_013205335.1 Rhodospirillales bacterium | reverse complement strand
CACCAGCGAGATCCGCCGCATGCTGATCGGCCGGGAGCTGTTCGCCGAGACCGCCTGACAGCGTCGCATTTGACCCCGGGAAGGCTTTTTCGTACACGGCGTGTATGAAAGGCCTTCGATGCCGCGCTATCTGACCGAACAGGACATCGCCGATTTCCGTGCCGAGATGTGCCGGGTCGCAACCGAACGGTTTGCCCGCTTCGGCTACGAGGGCGTCACCATGCGCCAGCTTGCCGAGGCGCTTGGTTGCAGCCCCAAGACGCCCTACCGCTATTTCAAGGACAAGGCCGACATCCTGGCGACGGTGAGGGCACAGGCTTTCGCGCGCTTCGCCGATACGCTCGAAGCCGCCGCGGCGAAGGGGGACGGTCCGCTCGACAGTGCGCGGCGCGTGGGCGAGGCTTACCTGAAGTTCGCGGCCGATCACCCGCATGCCTATCGCATCATGTTCGACATCGACCAGCCGATCGACGACGAGAACCCCGAACTCAAGCGCGAGGCCGTGCGGGCGCGCGGCTTCGTCACTCGCCAGGCCGAGGACATGGCGAAGGCCGGGCTGATCGACGTCGATCCGGTGCTGTTCGGCTGGTCCCTGTGGGCCGCCACGCACGGGCTGGTCATGTTGCAACAGGCTGGCATGCTGGAGCATGGACCGGATAGTCGGGCGCTGGCGGGCTTTCATGGCGCGCTGATGTTCAAGGGCGCGGCAACGGCTCCGAAGAAGACGGGGAAGAGACTATGATCGCAGGCGCGATGCCGGGCGTGACCGGGGGCAAACGGTTCCGGAGCTGGGCGGAGATCCAGGCCAATGCCGCGCGTGCGGCGGGCGGACTGGCGGCGCGGGGCGTCGGCGAGAACGGCAGCGTGGCCCTGATGCTGCGAAACGACTTCGCGACCTTCGAGGTCAACATGGCGGCGAGCCAGCTCGGCGCCTATGCCGTGCCGATCAACTGGCACTTCACGCCCGAGGAGGCGAACTACATTCTGCGCGACAGCGGGGCGAGCGTGCTGGTGGCGCATACCGACCTCCTGGCGCAGATCGCCGGCGGCGTGCCCGAGGGTGTAAAGATCTTTGCCGTCCCGACGCCCGAAGAGATCGCCGCGGCTTTCGGCGTTGCCCCCGACAAGCTGCGCGTGCCAGCGGGCGCCGAGGCATGGGATAGTTTCGTGGCGGGCTCCGCGCCCCGCACCGACCCGCCGCGGCCCGCGCGCGGCAGCATGATCTATACGTCCGGTACCACGGGACGGCCGAAGGGCGTGCGGCGCCAGCCGAGCACGCCCGAGCAGCAGGCGGCGGGCGCGCAGGAAGCCGCCCTGTTCTGGGGCCTCACGCCTGATCCCGCGACCGTCGTCCTGATGAACGGCCCCATGTATCACTCCGCCCCGGCCGCCTATGGCATGGCCAGCGCGCGGCTCGGCCTCCAAATGGTGCTGCAGCCGCGCTTCGAGGCCGAGGACATGCTGCGCCTGATCGCGGCGCACCGGATCACCCACATGCACATCGTGCCGACCATGTTCGTGCGCCTGCTGCGGCTGCCTCAGGAAGTCCGCGAGCGCTACGACATCTCGTCGCTGCGCTTCGTCAGCCACGGCGCCGCGCCGTGCGCACCGGCGGTGAAGCGCCAGATGATCGAATGGTGGGGACCGGTCATCAACGAGTACTACGGCGCGACCGAAACCGGCGTCGTCGTCTGGCACGGCTCGGAGGAGGCGCTGCGCAAGCCCGGCACGGTCGGCCGGCTGGTGCCGGGCGGCATCCTGCGAATCGTCGACGAAGAGGGGCAGGACGTGAAGCAGGGCGAGGTCGGGGAGATCTACCTCCGCGGGCCTCATTTATCGGAATTCACCTACAACAACGACGATGCCAAGCGGCGCGAGATTTCGCTGGGCCAGCTCGTCACGGTGGGCGACGTGGGCTACGTCGATGCCGACGGCTTCCTGTTCCTGTGCGATCGCAAGCGCGACATGATCATTTCCGGTGGCGTCAATATCTACCCGGCGGAGATCGAGTCGGTACTGATCCAGATGCCGGGCGTACGCGACTGCGCCGTGTTCGGCATTCCCGACGAGGAGTTCGGCGAGCAGATCTGCGCCCATGTCGAGGCGGCGCCCGACGCGGCCCTCGATGCCGCGTCTGTCCGCTCCTATCTCGGCGAGCATCTGGCGCGCTACAAGGTGCCGAGGGTCGTCGAGTTCAGCGCCGCACTTCCGCGAGAGGATTCGGGAAAAATCTTCAAACGCAAGCTGCGCGCGCCCTATTGGGAGAAGGCGGGCCGCAGCATCTGAGAGGTTCCATGGCCGACGACGATGTGACCCTGTCCGGTGAGCTGAAAGGCAAGCTGATCGACGCCAAGCAGAAATGGGCAGAGGACGGCCGGCTGCTGACCGGCAAGACTGCGGCTCCTTCCGAACGCCTGCCGCCCGGCCAGCGCGAGGTCGACACCTGGCCGGTCCTCGACCTGGGCATCAAGCCCGAGATTCCCACCCACGCCTGGCGCCTGTTCGTCGATGGCGAGGTCGAGACGCCGGTCACGCTGAAGTGGGACGAGTTCACCGACCTGCCCAAGACGCAGATGACGACCGACATTCACTGCGTCACCGCCTGGTCGCGCTACGACAATCGATGGGAGGGCGTCAGCGCCCGCGACCTGATCGCCCTGGTGAAGCCCAAGGCATCGGCGGAACATGTCATTTTTCACTCCTACGACACCTACAAGACCAACGTGCCGCTGGCCGACTTCGCGGCCGACGACGTCATATTGGCGTGGAGCTGGAACGGGGAGCCGATCAGCCGCGAGCATGGCGGGCCGTTGCGGGTCGTGATCCCGAAGCTCTATTTCTGGAAGAGCGCCAAGTGGATCAAGCGCATCGAATTCTCCATGATGGACAAGCCGGGCTTCTGGGAAGTGCGCGGCTATCACAACTATGGCGATCCGTGGCGGGAACAACGCTATGACGAGGAGTGCTGAACATGGGTGCGCACGATTTCACCTTCACCGCGATCGACGGCACGCCGCTCGACCTGAAGGGCCTCGCCGGCAAGCCCGTGCTGCTGGTGAACGTCGCGTCCTATTGCGGATTCACACCGCAATACACCGACCTGCAGGCGCTGCATGAAACCTACGGCCCCAGGGGCCTCGTCGTGCTGGGTGTGCCGTCGAACGATTTTGGGGCGCAGGAGCCGCGCAGCGAAGGCGAGATTGCGACCTTCTGCGAGTCGACGTACGGCGTCTCTTTCCCGCTCACCGCGAAGCAGAAGGTGATCGGCGCCGACGCCCACCCACTCTACAAATGGATCGCGGCGGAAGCGGGCGAGGGCGCTGCGCCCAGGTGGAACTTCCACAAGTACCTGATCGGCAAGGATGGCAGTCTGCTGGGCGCCTGGCCGAGCCGCGTGCGTCCGGCCTCTCACGAGATCACGTCCGCGATCGAGGCGGCGCTCTAAAATCCGGTCGAGACGACGGTTTTCTTTCGAATTCCGCATCTGGCTTCAGGCGTCGAGCGCGCGGCGGACGCCTTCGAAGACCTGGTGGAACATCTCGGTCGTGAGACGGCCGGTGTTCGTGTTGTAGCGGGAGCAGTGATAGCTGTCGGCGACCGTCAGTCCGGTCGGCAGCTTGTGCAGGCGGCCGTGAATGAACGGGTAGGCGCTCGCCGGCCGCATCGTCAGGGCGCGCAGGATCTGGTCGTGGGCACCCTTGCCCAATGCGACGAGAATCCGGACGTCGGGCATGACGGCGAGCTCGGCCTGCAGGAACGGCCGGCAGGCAGTGAACTCGATCGGCAGCGGCTTGTTTTCCGGCGGCAGGCAACGCACGGCGTTGGCGATGCGGCAGTCGACGAGATGCAGGCCATCGTCAGGATCGGCGCGGTAGGTGCCCTGCGCGAAGCCGAACTTCAGCAACGTCGAATAGAGGAGGTCGCCGGCATAGTCGCCGGTGAAAGGCCGGCCGGTACGGTTGGCGCCCTTCATCCCCGGCGCCAGCCCGACGATCAGCAGCCGTGCGCCCAGGCCACCGAACGAGCGCACCGGCGCGTTCTTCCAGTCGGGATGTTTTCCCCGGAGATCGTGACGGAAGGCCGCGAGCCTTGGACAGCGCGGGCAGTCGAGCGGCGGCTCTTCGAAGGCTTGCGCAGGCACCGGGATAGGCGGCCTTAGGCCGAGCGCATCAGCGATTCGGGAGGCGCATCGTCGTATTCGGGTTCCGCTTCCCGGGGGGTGCCAGGGGCGGCGGCCGGACGGGGCGCGCGCTCCGACGGGTTGCGGGCGATCAGCGGCGCCAGTTCGGACAGCTCGATGAAATCGTCGGCCTGGCGGCGCAGTTCATCGGCGACCATCGGCGGGGCCGACTTGATGGTGCTCACGACCGACACCCGGAGTCCGCGACGCTGCACGGCCTCGACCAGGCGGCGGAAGTCGCCGTCGCCCGAGAACAGGATCACGTGGTCGAGATGGTCGGCCATCTCGAGCACGTCGATGGCCAGCTCGATGTCCATGTTGCCCTTGATCTTGCGGCGGCCCATGGCATCGGTGAACTCCTTGGCCGGCTTGGTGACCATGGTGTAGCCGTTGT
>JABMNB010000322.1 GCA_013205335.1 Rhodospirillales bacterium | reverse complement strand
TGCATCCGCTCGGTCTGCAGTCGCAGCATCATCACGATGTCGACGTCCTTGAGGCCCGTCTTCATGCTGTAGTGGACCTCGACACCCATTCTGTGGACATCGGTCGGCATCAGGGTCGGCGGTCCGACCACGCGCACCCGGGCGCCCATGATCTGCAGCAGGTGGATGTTCGAGCGGGCCACACGGCTGTGCATGATGTCGCCGCAGATCGCCACCAGAAGCCCCTGAAGGCTGCCGCGTCGTCGTCGGATCGTGAGCGCGTCGAGGAGCCCTTGTGTCGGATGCTCATGCTGGCCGTCGCCGGCATTGATGACGGCGCAGTTGACCTTCTGCGCCAGGAGATTGACGGCGCCGGACTCGCTGTGGCGCACGACGATGGCGTCGGGCCGCATGGCATTCAGTGTCATCGCCGTGTCGAGCAGTGTCTCGCCCTTGCGAACGGAGGAGGTGGCGACATCCATGTTGATGACGTCGGCCCCCAGCCGCTTGGCGGCAACCTCGAAACTCGTGCGCGTGCGCGTCGAATTCTCGAAAAAAAGGTTGATGATCGTGCGACCGGCCAGCATGTCTCGTCGCTTGTCGACGGACCTGTTCTGGTCGATGTAATTTTCAGATAGGTCGAGCAAGCCCGAAATTGTTTCAGGCGAAAGACCTTCGATGCCGAGAAGGTGGGGCAACCTCGGCACGCCCGCGCGTTTCTTTGTCACTAAAGCGCGACGTTAAGCACGCAGGTGCGCGGCTCGCAAGGCAACGTTTTGGTGGATAACCGTCAGGCGCCGGGACGCGGGCCGATATAGCGTGCGCGCGGTCGAATCAGCGCCCCGTGTGCAGCCTGCTCGATCGCATGGCCGATCCAGCCGACGGTACGGCCGAGCAGGAAAAGCGCCAGTGCCGAATCCTTCGGCAGGCCGAGTACGCGCTCGAGGGCCACTGTCGCAAAATCGACATTGGGCTTGCGGTCGATCCGGTGCTCGACCGCGTTCGCCACGCGCTCCGCGAATGCAAGCTCAGGAGAGGCGGGAACGAGGTCGCGCATCATGGCGAAGAGGGCGACGGCCCGGACATCGCCGTCCGGATAGAGCTGATGGCCGAAGCCCGGAATGCTGATCCGGTCGTTCACCCGGCGGGTGAGTTCGCCATCGACATCGGTCGTCTCCTTCAGATCGATGAAGAGGCGTGCCACGTCGCGCGTCAGGCCGCCATGACGCGGGCCGTTGATCGCCACGAGGCCGGCCATCGTCGAAGCATAGAGATTGGCACCGGTCGAGGCGACGACGCGTGCGGCGAAGGCCGAGGCGTTGAACTCGTGATCGGCGGATAGAACGAGCGCGGCGCGGATCAGCGGCGTGTGTTCGGCCGCGACATGCCAGGCGGCGGCGACCTGTTCGTGGATCGGGCTGTCGGACAGAGGCTGGCCGGTCACCGCCGCGGTGAGGAGGCGCAGGATGCGGGCGCCGGTCGCGAGCATGGCGGCGCGATCCTCGACCCAGCTCGGATGATCCCAGCGCGCGGCGGCCGGCAGCAGGACCAGGCAACTGTCGACCGGAGGGAGGGCGGCGGCGGCCAGCCAGGCGCTGCGGAGTGCCGCCGACAGCGGTGGCAGGTTCCTTGCGCCGAAGGGGCGGTCGTCACAATCCCACAGGAGCTGGGCGACCTGTTCGAGCGACGAATTGCGCGCGAGACGCGTCGCATCCTGACCGCGATAGAAGAGGCGACCGTTCTCGATGAGCGTCAGCGACGAATCCAGCACGGGCGTGCCGAAGTCGAGCGCGTTGGCGGCGATCGACTCCGCCTTGCGGCCGACGTCCCGCCGGCGCTTCAGCTGAGCGACATCGTCGGCCCGGTAGCGCCGTTCACGCTGGCCGTTCGTCCCCTCGGAGCGCAGCAGGCCGCGGCTCACATAGGCGTAGAGCGTGGCGGCCGAAACGCCCAAGCGTCGCGCCGCTTCCTTCGAACTCAGCCACTCGGTCGACATTTCTTATTATGGATTAAGTCAGTCAATATTGACAATACATATGCCTCACCGAATGTTCACCGCGAAACAACGAGGGGATTTGCGATGATGCAGACACAGGTCGACAGTGGTCTCGACGGCGTGATCGTGGCCGATACGGTGATGAGCGAGGTGGACGGCGAGGCGGGCCGGCTGATCGTCCGCGGCCAGGCGATCGAGAATCTCGTGAAAAGCCGAGGCTTCGAGGGCGTCGCGGCGCTGCTGTGGGACGGCTTTGCCCAGGGCGGCGGCGACGAAGCCGCCGTCCGGCAAGGGCTCGCCGCGGCGCGGATGCGCGCCTTCGCGGAGGTGCCGAAGCTGCTGGCCGCCAGCCAGGGACTGAACCCGGTCGAGGCGTTGCGCGTCGGTCTGGGACTGCTGGCCGATTCCGAGCCCATGCCGCACCACTATCTGGTCTGCGGCGCCCTGCCGGTCTTCCTGGCGGCCCTTCTGCGCGCCGCCGAAGGCAAGTCGGCGCTCGCTCCGGATCCGGCGCTCACGACGGCGCAGGACCTGTTGCGCATGATCCGCGGCAAGCGCGCCGGCGAGGTCTTCGAAAAGGGTCTCGATACCTATCTCGCGACAGTGACCGATCACGGCTTCAACGCCTCGACCTTCACAGCACGTGTCGTGGCCTCGACACGTGCCGGGCTGATCTCCTCCGTGCTGGCGGCGCTCTGCGCCCTGAAGGGGCCGCTGCACGGCGGCGCGCCCGGCCCGGTGCTCGACATGTTCGACGAGATCGGCGCGCCCGAGGGCGCCGGGGCGTGGCTGGACGACGCCTTCGCCAAGGGCACGCGCCTGATGGGCTTCGGCCATCGCGTCTACAAGAAACGCGATCCTCGTGCCGACGTGCTGAAGAACACCGTGGCGACGCTGCCGCAGACGGCCGGCCGGCTGGCCTTCGCGGGAGAGGTCGAGCGCAGCGCCATCGCGTCGTTGCGCAAGCACAAGCCGCAGCAGCGGCTGGACACCAACGTCGAATTCTACACGGCGCTCCTGCTGGAGGCGCTCGAGGTGCCGCGCAGTGCCTTCACCGCGCTGTTTGCGGTCGGCCGCGCCGCGGGCTGGTGCGCCCACATCTTCGAGCAGGAGAAGGGTGGGCGTCTCATCCGCCCGCAATCGACCTATGTCGGGCCGCGGCCTCAGTAGCGCTTACGCAGCACGCACCGTGGAGCCTCGCCAGGTGCGCGCCCGCGTTCCGGTGGCGTCGAACACCCAGAAGATCACGTCGGCGCCGGCCGACGTGAAGGTGGCGGTGAAATGACGGCGCCAGAAGCTTCCGTCGGAATGAGTGAACAGCGCCTCGGTGGCGAGCTGGTTCGGGCGCACGGTCAGCGTCGCCGAGCGCGGCAAAGCGCGGGCATCCGCCGAACTCAGCAGCGCCACGCCGCCGGTGACTGCACCGAAGTTCAGCGTCTCGCCGCGCTCGTCGGTCTGCATCGGCCCGCCATCGATCCGCAGCCATACCGCACCATTGCCGTGCACGGTGCGCACGGCGAAGTGGATGGCGAAGGGCGTGCCGTCGTTGACCTCTTCTCTTGGTACCTTCGGCGGTGGGACGATGTCTTCGAGCGGGATCGAGCGATGGAAGCGGGCCGCCCCGGAGTAGGTGCCGAGCCAATCGGCCCATTGGGCAGTTTGGGCACGCGCCATCGGAGCAACGAGTAAGGCACCGGTGGCAGCCAGGGCGCTCCGTCGCGGGATCATCCCGGCCAGCGGGGTGTTCGCCAGGGCGGTCCTAGTTCGCAACGGCGGGCTGCTCTTCGTAGGTTGCGAAGAAGCGGCGGCCCGACCCCCGCTGGTTCTCGTAGATCGAGCCCTGGTGATCGGCCGGCGGCAGGGGCATCCGCACGGGGGCCGGCCGAATGCGTGGCTCGATGGTCGGCTCGCCCAGCACCATCCTGCTGTTGAACTCTTCGAAGCTGGCGACGCCCATCAGCGGCCAGGCGTCGGCTGCCGTGTATTCGTGCAGCAGGAGCCGCCGCTGGCGATTGGACCGGTTGAGCGCCGAGCCATGGACCAGCCGCGCGTGATGGATGGTCATGGAGCCGGCCGGCCCCATGAGCGGCACCGCCTTGGCGACCTCGACGCCGCTCGTCTCGGGGTCGAACGCGCCGCAGAAGCGGCCGTCGGCGTGGTGATCGTAGGTCGGGCCGTGATGGGTGCCCGGCACGACCATGAGGGGGCCATTGGCCTCGTCGCAGTCGTCGAGATAGATGCCGGTCGCCAGCACGTCGTCGTTGCTGTGCGGATAGAAGGCCCAGTCCTGGTGCCACTCGACCGGCGAACCGTAACCCGCCGACTTCATGTTGAGCTTGCCACCATGCAGTCGGATGGCGGGCCCCAGGAGCTGCGCGAGGAGAGAGGTGATCTTGGGATCTCGGGCCAGGTCGCGAAAGAATGTGTGGCGTTTGAAGATGGCGGGCTTCAGCCGACGCACGCGGGGCATCGTGGCACTGTGACTCGATTCGAGATCGTACATATCGTCATTGGCCGTCACACCACGCGCCTCGGCGACGAGCCGGTCGGTCAGGGCCCGCAGCTCGGTGAGCTGCTCACTCTCGATCAGGCGCGGGATCACCAGATAGCCGTCGCGGCGATAGGCCTCGATTTGTTGTTCGCTCAGCATGGGGAAATCATAGCACGTGAAGCCCGCTTCATCGATAATCGCGCCATGACCAGCCGCGCCTTGTTTCCCACCCTCGTCTATCGCGAATCGCTCGTGGACCGGAGCTGGCGGCGCTTCAACCAGGATCTTGCCGGCGAGTGCCAGTCGCTCGCCGTCTCGGATCCGGCAGGGCAACGCTGGTCGGCCCAGCATTACCTCGGCGGCTACACCTCGTACGGCTCGCTCGACCGTCTGCACCTCGTCTCCTCGCTGTTCGACCGGTTGCGCCGCCGCATCGACCCCCACGTAAAGTCGTTCGCGCGCGACCTGCACTACGATCTCTCCGGCCGGACGCTGGCGATGACCGACTGCTGGGCCAATGTCATGCCGGCCGGGACGGTCCATTCCATGCACCTACATCCGGCCTCCTTCATCAGCGGCACCTACTATGTGTCGGTGCCGAAGGGGGCGGGCGCGCTCAAGTTCGAGGATCCGCGGCTCGCCTTCCAGATGGCCGCACCGCCGCGCCGTGCCGATGCACCGGAGGCCTACCGCGCTTTCGTCAACGTGGCGGCGTATGACGGCGATCTGGTGCTGTTCGAGAGCTGGTTGCGTCACGAGGTGCCGCCGGCACGCTTCTCCGGCGAGCGCATCTCGATTAGCTTCAACTATGCCTGTCCGCACAAGGCGGGCCGCTGAAGGAACATCGATGCGCCTCTTCTGTCTCGTTCTGTCCCTGATCTTCGCCGCCAGCTTCTCCGTCGCGAGAGCGGCCGACGAGCTGCCGATCTTCGACGCGCACATGCACTACAGCCACGATGCCTGGACGGTGGTGCCGCCCAAGGAAGTGGTCGAGATCCTGAAGAAGGCGGGCATCAAGCGCGCCATGGTGTCGAGCTCGAACAATGAGGGCACCAAGATGCTGCAGGACGTGGCGCCGGACATGATCGTGCCGGAACTGCGCCCCTATCGGTCGCGCGGCGAGATTTCGACCTGGGCGCGCGACCCGACGCTTATCCCGTTCCTCGAGGACCTGCTGTCGAAGCGCAAGTACATGGCCATCGGCGAGTTCCATATCTACGGCGCCGATGCCGACCTGCCCAACGTGCGGCGCGTCGTCGAACTGGCGAAACAATACGGGCTCTTCCTGCATTCGCACTCCGATGCCGACGCGGTGACGCGGCACTTCCAGCAGGACCCCTCCGCCAAGGTCCTGTGGGCGCATTCGGGCTTCGAACGGCCGGAGAAGGTGCGCGAGATGCTGCGCCGCTATCCGACGCTGTGGTGCGATCTCGCCTTCCTGACGTCGCACGTCTCGAACGGCAAGGTGGCGACAGGCTGGCGCGAGCTCTTCATCGAGTTTCCCGACCGCTTTGTTCTCGGCAGCGATACGTTCACGCCGGAGCGCTGGCACTATGTAATCGAGAACGCACGCTGGTCGCGAGAGTGGCTTTCGGACCTGCCGCCCGATGTCGCGCGCAAGATCGCGCACGAGAACGGGGACAGGCTGTTTGGAGGCTCGCAATGAAGCTGCCAGCGGCGTTGCTCGGACTTCTTCTGGCGACGCCGGCCTGGGCGGACTGTCCGCTCGATCTCGGCCGTGGCACGGGCTGGGTACTCTTCTCCGATCACTACCTGATGGCGTTCCGATCCGACCCGCTGCGCATCGAAGTGGGCGAGCCGTTCGCCCTGGTCCTGAACGTGTGTACCAAGAGCGGCGCTCCGGCCGAACTGCTGGCGGTCGATGCGCAGATGCCCGAGCATCGACATCTCATGAACTATCGCCCCAGCATCGTGGCAAGAGGCGACGGCCGCTTCAGGGCCGAGGGGATGTTGTTCCACATGCCCGGCCGCTGGGAGGTTTCGTTCGACGTGCGTGCGGGCGAGGAAAGCGAGCGCCTCACGCACGACATCATCCTCAAGTGACCAGGCTCCTGTTGCTGGCGTCGATGCTGGCGTCGTTGCTGTCCGTCTGGGCCGGCAGCGCCTGGTCGCAGCCGCTGCTGGACTGGTCGCCGGAGGAGATCAGGACCGTCGGACAGCACGGCCCATGGCCGCCGCCGCCGGTGCGCGATCCTTCGAACAGGGTCTCGGGGACGGCCGCCGGCGTCGCGCTCGGCGAACGTCTGTTCAGCGAGGCCCGACTGTCGGGCGACGGCCGCATGAGCTGTGCCACTTGCCATCAGGCCGGCCGGGAATGGAGCGACGGCCTCGCCAAGGCACGTGGTTCGGTCGAACTCGACCGTCGCACACCGTCGCTTTGGAACATCGGCTACCTCCACTGGTTCGGCTGGGACGGGGCAGGCGACTCGCTCTGGGCGCAGAGCATCCGTCCGTTGCTCGATCCGCGCGAGATGAATGGCGGCCCGACACGGGCGGCCGAATTGCTGCGGGGAGATGCAACGCTTGCCTGCGGCTACGAAAAAGCCTTCGGCCGCAAGCCCGGCGCCGACGACGAGCAACTGATGGTGGATACGGCCAAGGCACTGGCGGCCTTCCAGGCGACCCTGGTCAGTCCGCGCGCGCCTTTCGATGATTTCAGGGATGCTCTCGTGGCGGGCGACCGCGACGTCGCCGCGCGCTATCCGGTGGCGGCGCAGCGCGGTCTCAAGCTGTTTATCGGCACTGCCAACTGCAACCTCTGTCATCTCGGCCCACGCTTCACCAGCGGCGAGTTCGGCGACATCGGCATTCCGTTTTTCGTGCGGCCGGGTGAAGTCGATCCCGGCCGGTTGGCAGGGTTGGGCCGACTGGTGGTCAACCCGTTCAACCTGCTCGGCAAATACAACGACGATGAGACCGGCAACAACACGCGGCGCACGCGGCACGTCCAACGCCAGCACACCAACTTCGGCGAGTTTCGCGTTCCCGGCCTGCGTCAGGTCGGCCGGGGTGGGCCCTATATGCACAATGGCAGCGTGCCGACGCTCGAGGACGTCGTGAAGCACTATTCGGAAGTGAGCCCCGATCGGCTGCACAGCGACGGCGTACCGCTCGTGCGGCCGCTCGCTTTGACGACGGAGCAGAGCGCCGATCTCGTGGCTTTCCTGCGTTCGCTCGACGCGGAGCCGCCAGTCCGGCCAGCGCCGCCGGCGCTCTGCCCGTAGAGCGGCTTTCTACAACCCCAGAGCGTTCAAAGGGCAACGCCCCGGCCGTTCATCTTCCATATGACAAATGCAGATCGCGGCTGCCTGTATCGTGAGGCAAGATCGCGCGAGCCTGGTCATTGACGGCTGATTTTCTACTTGATCGCAAACGCTTCCAGCTTCTTGCCGCTCTTGAGAGCCGCGGTGAGCCACCTTGGCCGATTGCCACGGCCAGCCCACGTATCGTCAAAGTTCTTTGGATTGCGATACAGCGGCGGCAGCTCTCTTCCCTTGAGGGGGTGCGATTTGCCACGTCGCCCCGACAGAGCCTTGGTTGGGACCGTTCCTCGAAGCTCGGCAATGGCTTCGATCAAACGGATGCGCTGCTTTGCAATGCGAGTCTCGATCTCGGCGTCAACCTGCGCTCGCATCACGACCAAGTCATCGAACGTCATCGACTTAATCTTCATGCCCACTAATCTCCATCACTTAAGGGCACCTCGAAGAATGGGCCTGTCATCGACCTGCTGTCCATGGCACCGGACGTTTCGTGGGTTCGGCGTGGCTTGGTGAACGCCATCAGCGGCTTTTTGCCTCCTGACGCTCAGGTTGGTGCGTAGCGGACGGACTCAT
>JABMNB010000321.1 GCA_013205335.1 Rhodospirillales bacterium | reverse complement strand
CCTGTGGCCCGATCAGACGATGCTGGCCGGCGTCGTGCGAGCCCTCTTCTGGGCCATCGGCATCGCTGCGACTTGTGTGTTGTTCTTTTCCTACTATCTCGACGACACGGCCGGTTAGCGCGTAGAACGGCCTCATGGCCAAAGCGAAGAAGACCGTCCCCAAATCCTCCCCGAAGAAGCCGACCAGGAAGTCGGCGAAGCCCGCCACCAGGAAGGTGGTCAAGAAGGCAGCGCCCGGGAAAGCCGCGAAACCCGCCCCGAAGGCTGGCCGGCGACCGGCGCCCAAATCGTCGCGCAAGCCCGCTGCCAAGCCCGTCGCCAAAGCTGCCGCGAAGATCGCACGGACCACGCGGCCAGCTGGCGCGCCCGACGCCAATCTCCTGTCCGACCTGCTGAAGTGGGCGAAGGAATTCGGCGCCGATTCGGCCGACGCGCTGTACGTCAACGGCGAGTCGATCTCGGTGGCGCAGCGGCTGGGCAAGCGCGAGAAGCTCGAAAGCAGCGAGGGCCGCGATCTCGGGCTCCGCGTCTTCGTGGGCAAGCGTCAGGCCTTCGTCTCCTCGACCGACTTCGATCCCGCCTCGCTGCGGGAGCTGGCCAGCCGTGCCGTCGACATGGCGCGCGCCGTGCCGGAAGACCCGGTCTGCGGCCTTGCCCCCGAGGAACTGCTGGCCCGTTCGTGGCCCGACCTCGACCTCGACGACAAGACACGGCCGACCGCGAAGAAGCTGCTCGCCATGGCCTCAGAGGCCGAGGATGCGGCGCGCGCCGTCAAGGGCGTCACCAATTCCGAAGGCGCCGAGGCCGGCTGGGGCCGCACTTCGGTCATGCTGGCGGCCAGCAACGGCTTCTCCGGCGGCTATCGTCGCAGCGGCTTTTCGCTGTCCTGCTCGGTGTTGGGCGGCGAAGGCACCGGCATGGAGCGCGACTACGAATGGACCAGCGCGGTCCATCTGGAAGACCTGATGTCGGCCGCCAAGGTCGGCCGCAACGCCGGCAAGTTCGTGGTGCGCCGCCTCAACCCGCGCAAGGCGCAGAGCGCGCGCGTGCCGGTGATCTACGACCGCCGCGTATCGGGCGGCCTGATCGGCCATCTCGCCGGCGCCATCAACGGCCGCGCCGTGGCGCGCGGTACCTCATTCCTGAAAGACAGGATGGGCGAGCGCATCTTCGCCGAGGGCATCCGGATCCTCGACAATCCCCTGCGCAAGCGTGGGCTGGGCAGCCGGCCGTTCGACGCCGAGGGCCTGGCGACGTCGCGCCGCGCGGTAATCGACGACGGCGTGCTGACCACGTGGCTGCTCGACCTCGCGGCCGCCCGCCAGCTCAACCTGAAGCCGACCGGCCACGCCTCGCGCGGCGTCTCGGGTCCGCCCTCGCCCACCACCTCGAATTTCTATCTCGAGAAGGGCAGGCTTTCGGTCAAGGAGCTGATCGGCGACATCAAGAGCGGCCTCTACATCACCGACATGATCGGCTTCGGCGTCAACGGCGTGACCGGCGACTACAGCCGCGGTGCCTCGGGCTTCTGGATCGAGAACGGCGAACTTGCCTGGCCGGTGAGCGGCATCACCGTCGCCGGTAACCTGAAGGACATGTTCCTCAACATGACGGCCGCCAACGACCTCGAATTCAAGAGCTCGACCAACGCGCCGACCGTGAGAATTGAAGGGCTGACCGTCGCCGGCTCGTGATAAACTGGCGGGCATGACCTTCATGCTCCCCCTCACCGTTCCCGGGCTAAAGACCCTCGCCGCAGCGACCGTGCTCCTCGGCAGCCTCGCGGTCGCGTCGGCTGTCTCTCCGGCACAGGCGCAGGATGGCGGCTTTCGCGACTGCCTGCAGAACATCAAGGCCGACGCGGTTCGCCAGGGCGTGCCCGCTTCGATCGCCGACCGCGCCTTCCAGGGCCTGACGCCCGACCAGAAGGTCGTCGACCTCGACAATCGCCAGCCCGAATTCTCGCTGACCTACGCCAAGTATGTCGGCGGCAGCGTCTCGGCCGACCGCATCAACAAGGGCCAGCAGAAGATGGCGCAGCATCGCGCCCTGCTCGACCAGCTGCAGGCAGAGTACGGCGTGCCGCCGCAATACCTGATGGCCTTCTGGGGCATCGAGACGAACTACGGCACCTACATGGGCGACTTCCGCGTCGTGCGCTCCGTCGCGACGCTCGCCTGCATGACCAAGCGCAGGGAATTCTTCAGCAACGAGACGGTGCAGGCGCTGCGCATCCTCAATACCAACCAAATGACCAGCGACCAGATGCGCGGCTCGTGGGCGGGCGCCATGGGCAACATGCAGTTCATGCCGTCGACCTTCACCAGGTGGGCGGTCGACCGCGACGGCAACGGCAAGATCGACATCTGGAACAGCCTGCCCGACGCCTTCGCCTCGGCGGCGAACTTCCTGCGCGGCATCGGTTTCAAGCCCGGCCTGCCGTCGAGCGAGGAAGTGATGCTGCCGCAGGGCTTCCCGCTCGACCAGGCCGACACGACGGTGGAGAAGCCGGTGCGGGCGTGGGCAGCGATGGGCGTCAAGAAGATGAACGGCGGCGCGCTGTCCCCGGTCGACGACGCCGCCTCGATCCTGCTGCCCGCCGGCTTCCGCGGCCCCGCTTTCATCATCTATCCGAACTTCAAGGCGGTGATGAACTGGAACCGCTCGACGCTCTACGCGCTGTCGGTCGGCATCCTGGCGCGCCAGATCGCGGGCGGCCCGCCGGTGCAGCAGTCGGCGCCGGCCGACGACGCGCCGCTTTCGCGCGACACGGTCATCGACATGCAGAACCGCCTGGCGCGGCTCGGCCTCTACAAGGACGAGACCGACGGGCTTTTGGGCCCCAAGACCCGCTCGGCGCTGCGCCTGTTCCAGCAGCAGCAGGCATTGCCCGCCGACGGGCATCCCACGCAGGAGTCGGTACGCCGCCTGCAGGCCGTACGGTAGAGGCGGGTCCCCATGACCGCCTTCATCGGCATCGGCAGCCGGGGAGGCTTGCGCAGCTTCGGCGGGACCCAGTTCGCCCACGTCAACAAGTGGTGCACGACCTGGTTCAAGCGGGACTTGATCCATTTCGCGCAGACGCTGACGATCCGCTTCAACGGCGCGAATATGGTCCTCCGGTTGATCCCCGGGGATCGGCTGCTGGTCCGCATGCAGCTCTTCCAGGCGGGCACCCGGATCGCCAGCATCTCCTTCCGCATCGATCCGCAGCAGCAGCGGGCATTCCTCAGCTGGACGGTGCTGACGCCGGCGACGCAGCGGACCGGCGCCTTCAAGCACATCCTGCAGAACCTTCTGCTGGTCCTGCGCGACTGCGGCATCACGCGCATCGGCCTCACAGCCAGCCTGACTCATGGCGGCTATGTCTGGGCGATCTACGGCTTCCTGCCCGCAAGCGCCGCCGAATGGGCGCGTTTGGCAGGCGTGCTGCGACGGAAGCTGCTTGCCGTCGCGTCCGAGCTCAAGCCGGCGGAACTCGATGCCGTCCAGAAACTGCTTGCCTCGCCGGACCCGCTGGCGCTGCGGGCCATCGCGGGCAGTGCCATCCCGATCCGCGACACCACTCTCGGCAAGAACCTGTTGATGGGAACCGAGTGGAAGGGAGAACTGGACTTTTCCGACGGCCCATCCGTGCTTATATACCTCAAGCGCATAGGGGTGGTGCCATGACGAAGAAACCGGCTCCCACTGTTACCGATTTTGTGACGGCGGCTTACGTCGCCCCTAAACGTGCGCGAACGACCGAAGCTGCGCCCAAGCCCAAGACGCCTCGGGCCCGGCGGTCGATCAAGTTCGTTCCCATGGAAGAGCTCATGCTCTCCGATCTCGAGACGACTTCGAACCTCGTGAGTCTGCCGACGGAAGAGATCGACCGGATCGCGCAGATCTTCGGCCTGTCTTCAGAGGATGTCGCTGCTCTCTACAGCCCCCGGCTGTAGGGTCTTTCCGACTGAGACGCAATCATAACGCACCTTCCAAAAGCCGCCTCATCCTGAGAGGCTGGCCGGAAATGAATTGAATCGAT
>JABMNB010000038.1 GCA_013205335.1 Rhodospirillales bacterium | reverse complement strand
GCGGCGCTCCTCAGGATGAGGTAAGTGCTTGAATTGATTCAATTCATTTCCGGCCAGCCTCTGAGGAACCGTGCGAAGCATGGCGTCTCGAAGGGTGGGCAACAGACGCGGTGCGTGTAGCCCGTGCTTCGAGACGGCTGCTTCGCAGCCTCCTCAGCATGAGGCCGGTTCTCGATTGCGTCGGCCGGACGCCCCGGCTACGGAGGCGTGATGCGCGTGCTGATCACCCGGCCGGAACGCGAGGCGACGACGCTGGCGACGGCGCTCGCCGAGCGCGGTCATGTCCCCGTCATCGCGCCGCTGTTCCGTCTCGAAATCCTCCACCCGGGCGCCGACTTCGCGACGGATCTGTTCGAATGCCAGGCGGTTCTGCTGAGCAGCGCCAACGGCGCGCGGGCGCTGGCCCAGGCCAGCGAACAGCGCGGCAAACCCATCCTGGCCGTCGGCGACACGACCGCCTCGACCGCCGAGGGGCTGGGCTTTGCGTCCGTCTCCTCTGCCGCGGGCAACGGCGACGCGCTCGCGGACCTCGTGCGAGAACGCCTCGACCCCAAGGCCGGTCCTCTTCTTCATGTATCCGGCGTCGCGATCGCCCAGGATTTCGCCGCCTCTCTCGCCGCCGATGGTTTCGAGGTGCGCCGCGCGGCGCTGTACGATGCGCGCGAGGAGACGACGCTGCCCGATTCGGCGCGGGCGGCCCTGCAGGCACGTGCGCTCGACGCGGCGATGTTCTTTTCGCCGCGCGCCTCGGCGCTCTTCGCCCGGCTGGTGCAGGAGGCCGGGCTTTCCGGCTCCCTGTCCACCATCACCGCCATTGCCATCAGCCCTGCGGCGCTCGAACCCTTGAGCGCCCTGCCATTCAAGGCGACGGTGGCGGCGGCACGCCCGACCCGCCAGTCCGTGCTGGACGAGATCGACCGGCTGCCCGTAGCTGTTCAGGGGGCTGACCCCACGGCTTCCGACAGGGCCGCCGTAGAAGGACCGAGCATCATGAGCGACACACCTTCTTCTCCCGACACCACCCCGCCGCCGGTGACCGCCGCGACGCCTCCCCCCGTCCAGGTCCGCGGCGGCCTGGGGGTGGTCGGCGCCTTCATCACCGGCGTGGTCGCCTCCTGCCTGGTGCTGGCCGGCGCGCTGATCAGCCTGCCGTACTGGCCGGCCGAGCTACGCGCGTTGTGGCAGGGGCAAGGTGGGGCGGCCGTCCCGCCCGCACCGGCGCTCGACCTCCAGCAGGTCCGCCAGGATGCGGCCGCCGTCGCCAACGCCTCGGTGGACGCGGCCAGGCGCGAGATCTCGACGCGGCTCGACGACCTCGAGAAGCGCGTCCGCGCCGCCTCGGCCGCCGCGGCGGAGCGACCCGGCAGCCCTGCCAGCCCCGCCGGCAGCGGCCCCGATCCGGCGATCGCCGAGTTGCGCAGCAAGGTCGAGGCGCTGGAAGTCCGTGCGGCGACGCCCGTGCCGGCGGCGCCAGCCCCGGCACCGACAGCCCCGGCGCCCACGGCCCCCAACCCGGAACAGGAAAAGGAACTCGCCACCCTGCGGCTCGAGATCGCCACGATGCGCAACACGGTGCAGACCATTGACCAGACGGTCGCCGTGCAGCGCGACCAGACCAGGATGCTGGCCGAGGCCGTCGAAAAGGCGCGCGGCGAGCACACCGCCCGGAACGTCGGCGAGCAGAAGGCCATGAGCGCCGCGCGGGCCTCCGCCCTGATCGGCGTCGCGGCGCGGCTGAGCGCGGCCGTCGAGTCGGGCCTGCCCTTCGCCACCGATCTCGCCCTGCTGGCGCCGCTGGCTCAAGGCGATGCCAGACTCACCGAGAGCGTCGCCCTGCTGCAGACCCATGCGCAGAACGGCGTCGCCTCGCGCCCGTCGCTGGTGGCGGACTTTCCCGCCGTCGCCAAAGCCGCGCTGGCCGACGATCTCGCCGACGATTCGTTCGGCGAGCGGCTGCTCGGCAAGGTGCGTGGGCTGATCTCGCTGCGCCGCGTCGGCAACGATGTCGAGGGCGACGGCAGCGACGCCAAGCTCGCGCGGGCCGAGGCCGCGCTCGAAGCCGGCGACCTGCCCAAGGCCGTCGCGCTGGTCAAGTCGTTGCCGCCGCAGACCGCGCGCGCCACCGCCGGCTGGCTGTCGCGCGCCGGGGCCCATCTCGCGGCCAAGCAGGCGGCCGACCAGATCTCCTCGCAGGCCGTCACCCTGCTCGGCGCGGCACGGTAGGCCCTGCCATGACGATGCTGCGCACCATCATCTGGTTCGTCTTCGCCATCGTGGCGATGCTGGGGGCGGTCTGGCTGGCCGAGCGACCGGGCTCCGTCACCGCCGAGTTCCGCGGCTGGCGCCTCGACACCAGCGTCGGCGTACTGATGATCTCGGTGGTCGTGCTGATCCTGGTCAGCCTCGGCGGATGGCTCCTCTATCGCTGGATCGTCGGCGCCCCCGGCGCGCTGCTCGAAGGCTGGGGCGAGAGCCGCCGCCGGCGCGGCTATCGCGAGCTGACCCAGGGCCTCGCCGCCGTCGCCGCCGGCGATGGCGTGGAAGCCCAGAAACACGCACGCAAGGCCGAGCAGCTCCTGTCGGAACCGGCGCTGACGCTGCTTCTGTCGGCGCAGGCCGCCCAGCTCACCGGCGACCGCGACGGCGCTCGGCGCGCCTTCACCGCCATGCTCGACGACGACCAGATGGCCTTCCTCGGGCTGCGCGGCCTGATCGGCCAGTCGCTGCGCGACGGCGACCAGGCCCAGGCGCTGGCCCATGCCGAACGCGCCTTCAGGCTGCGGCCGCAGACGCCGTGGGTGGTGCATTCACTGTTCGACATGCAGGCCCAGGTCGGCCAGTGGAAGGCCGCCCAGGAAACGCTGGAGTCGGGCATCCGCCGCAAGGTCGTCTCGTCGGACAAGGGCCGCAACCTGAAGGCACTGCTCGAGGTCGAGCGCAGCCGCGAGGCCGAGCGCGAGGGCCGCTCGGGCGATGCTCTGGCGCTGGCCCGCGAAGCGTTCGGCCTGGCGCCGGAGCGCATCGCCGCGACGCAGCGGCTCGCCGAGCTGCAACTCAAGGCCGGCGACCCGAAGAAGGCGATGAAGACGATCGAGCGCGGCTGGTCGGTGGCGCCGCATCCCGATCTCGCCACGCTCTATGTCGAAGCGTCGGGCGAGACCGAGGCGTTGAAGCGCATCGGCGTCGTGCGCCGGCTGGCCGCACAGAATCCCTCGGACATCGAGAGCCATCTCGCGCTGGCGCAGGCGTCGCTCGACGCCGGCCTGTGGGGCGAGGCGCGCCGCCATCTCGACGCCGCCGCCGGCACCAATCCTTCGACGCGGGTCTGCCGCCTGATGGCCGAGGTCGAGGAGCGCGCGCAGTCGGGCCCCGAGAAGGTGCGCGAGTGGCTGGCCCGCGCCACCGACGCGCCGGCCGATCGCGCCTGGCGTTGCTCCTCGTGCGGCGCCCATCACGAAGCCTGGCGGCCGGTCTGCGAGAGCTGCGGCGCCTTCGGCACCCTGCAGTGGCGCGCACCGGGCACCTACGGCCAGATCCTGCCGCCCGAGACCTCGCCGGCGATGGCGCTGCCGGCGTCGAAATCCCTATCGACGCCCACGTCGGCTACGAACAACACGACAAGCTGAACGAGGAAACGACATGTTCGAGACGACGCTCGCGGGCAGCCTGCCCAAGCCGGCCTGGCTGGCCACGCCCAACGTGCTGTGGGCGCCGTGGACGCTCTCCGGCCAGCCGCTGTTCGAGGCCAAGGACGATGCGACGTTCCTCGCCATCCGCCGCCAGGAAGAGGCCGGCCTCGACATCGTGAGCGACGGCGAGCAGGCGCGGCAGCATTTCGTGCACGGCTTCCTGGCCGAGGTCGACGGCGTCGACTTCGACAAGAAGGTGCGCATGGGCATCCGCAACAACCGCTACGACGCCGATTGCCCGACCGTCACCTCGGCGCTGAAGCGCCGCATGTTCGTGCACGAGCGCGAGGCGCGGATCGCCCGCGCCGCGACGTCGCGCAAGCTCAAGTTCACGCTGCCCGGCCCGATGACGCTGATCGACACGCTGGCCGACGGCTATTACGGCGACCGCGTGAAGATGGCCTTCGCCTTCGCCGAGCTCTTGAACCAGGAGGCGAAGGACCTCGAAGCGCTCGGCGTCGATGTCGTGCAATTCGACGAGCCCGCCTTCAACGTCTACCTCAACGAGACGATCGACTGGGGCGTGCCGGCGCTGGAGAAGGCGGCCGAAGGACTCAAGTGCACCACCGCCGTGCACATCTGCTACGGCTACGGCATCGAGGCCAACAACAAGTGGAAGGAGACGCTGGGCGAGAGCTGGCGTCAGTACGAGCAGACCTTCCCGGCGCTCGACCGCAGCTCGATCCAGCAGGTCTCGCTGGAATGCCGCGACAGCCACGTGCCGCCCGAGCTGATGAAGCTCTTGAAGACCAAGACGGTCCTGGTGGGCGCCATCAACGTCGCCTCCGACAGGATCGAGACGCCCGAGGAAGTAGCCGCAACGCTGAAGCTCGCGACCGAGTTCGTCGATCCCGAGCGCATCCAGGCCTGCACCAACTGCGGCATGGCCCCGATGACGCTCGGCGTCGCCTACGGCAAGCTGCGCGCGCTCTCCGAGGGCGCGGCGCTGGCGCGGAAGGCTTTCGCATAAGCGTCTCTTCGACCACCCACCATTGTCGTCCCTTGCCGCGCTCGGGATGAGAAGGAAAGTGTTGATGCGACTATGACGCCGGCAACCGCTGGCGCAGCGCGTAGAGGGCATCAAGCGCCTCGCGCGGGGAGAGTTCGTCGGGGTTGATTTGGGCCAGGGCCTTCTCGACTTCGGACTCTTTCGTCTTCGCGGTGCCGCTGGGGGGACGGGCCGGCGCGGCGGCGAACAGCGGCAGGTCGTCGGCGAGGCGCGTCACCGCGCCCGACTGCTCGCCCTTCTCCAGCACCGCCAGTACCTCTTCGGCGCGCGACACGACGGCGGCGGGAAGGCCGGCGAGTTGCGCGACGTGGATGCCATAGGAGCGGTCGGCCGCGCCCGGCGCGACCTCGTGCAGGAACACGACCTCGTTCTGCCATTCCTTGACGCGCATCGTGTAGGGCGCCAGCGCGTCGAGACGCTCTTTCAGCGCGCCCAGCTCGTGATAGTGCGTGGCGAACAGGGCGCGGCATCTGTTGACGTCGTGCAGATGCTCGAGCGTCGCCCAGGCGATCGACAGGCCGTCGAAGGTCGCGGTGCCGCGGCCGATCTCGTCGAGGATGACCAGGCTCCGCGATGTCGCCTGGTTCAGGATCGCCGCGGTCTCGACCATCTCGACCATGAAGGTCGGGCGGCCGCGCGCCAGGTCGTCGGCGGCGCCGACCCTGCTGAACAGGCGGTCGACGATACCGATGGTGGCGGCCTTGGCCGGCACGAAGGCGCCGGCCTGGGCCATCACGGCGATCAATGCGTTCTGGCGCAGGAAGGTCGATTTGCCGGCCATGTTGGGGCCGGTCAGCAGCCACAGACGGCGCTCCGTTCCCAGCGCGCAGTCGTTGGGCACGAAGCCCGCGCCGCCCTGGCGGGCCAGCGCCGCCTCGACGACGGGATGGCGGCCGCCCTCGATCGAGAAGGAAGGATCGTCGCTGAGCGCCGGCCGCACATAGTTGCTGCTGGCCGCCAGCTCGGCCAGCGCCGAGGCGACGTCGAGCCACGCCAGAGCGCGGCCGGCCGCGGCGATCGACGCCGACACCGCCATGACCTTGGCGACCAGCTCCTCGAACACGGCGAGTTCCAGCGCCAGCGCCTGGTCGGCGGCGCGGCCGATGCGGGTTTCGAGATCGGCCAGCTCGGCCGTGCTGAAGCGCGTGGCGTTCGACATGGATTGCCGCCGCGTGAATCCCAAGGTTGCCAGGTCGAGCTTGTCGGCGTGAGTCGCCGTCACCTCGATATGGTAGCCGATCATGTTGTTGTGCCGGATCTTCAGCGACGGCACGCCCGAGGACGCCCGGTATTTGACTTCGAGACCCGCCACGGTCTTGCGGCTGTCGTCGCGCAGGGTGCGCTGCTCGTCGAGCTCGGGCCGGTAACCCT
>JABMNB010000320.1 GCA_013205335.1 Rhodospirillales bacterium | reverse complement strand
CGCCCGCGCTTTGGCGCTCAGCCCCAAGCTGATCATCTGCGACGAGCCGGTCTCGGCGCTGGACGTCTCGGTGCGCGCCCAGGTGATCAACCTGCTCGAGGACCTGAAGAGCCAGTTCGGCGTCTCCTACCTCTTCATCAGCCACGATCTCAGCGTGGTCGAACACATCGCCGACCGGGTGGCGGTGATGTATCTCGGCATGCTGGTCGAGATCGGCGGTCGCGACCAGATCTGGAAGAGCCCGCAGCACCCCTACACCAAGGCCCTGCTGGCCGCCGCGCCGATCGCCAATCCAAAGCTTGCCCGCGCCCGTCAGCGCACGGTGCTGCAAGGCGAGCTGCCCAGCCCGCTCAACCCGCCCCCCGGCTGCCCGTTCAACTCGCGCTGCCCGATCGCCCAGGACCGCTGCCGGGTCGACAAGCCTGTGCTGCGGCCAATGGGGAATGGCGCGCAGGCGGCGTGCCATTTCGTCTGATTTGGCTATGATCCGGGGCATGAAACTGCCTGCCCTCTTCTCGACCCTGCTTGCCGCCAGTGTATTTTCCGGCGCCGCTTCGGCCCAGACCATGGAGTTCGCCTGTCCCGATCCGGGCACGACCTTCACCTACGACAGCGGCGTCAAGGTCGTGGCCCGCGGCCGCGAGGGCATGGACTGCACGATGGATCGGGTGGGCGGAAAGCCCTTCAAGCTGCGCGCGCTGCTGTTCGACAACCCGTCGGCCGACGGCGCGGACCTCACCGCCTATATCGCCGCCCTGCGACCCGAGCGCCTGTGGCCGCTCGAGGTCGGCAAGAAGATCGAGGCGAGCTACAGGGTCGGCGGCGGCACCTGGACCTACACGCTCGCCGTGGCGCGCTACGAGCGTCGCACCGGACCCGGCGACAAGATGATCGACACGTTCATGATCGAGATGAACGAGCATGGCGACAAGGGCCAGCGTTCGCTCTCGCGCTGGTGGATATCGCCCGCCGACAAGTTCGCCATCCGCTACGATTTCAGCGACGGCGCCGGCAAGGCCAACCGCGCCGTGGTGACGGAAGTCAGCCGTTAACGAAAAGCAGACGATGGGTCAGACGACCGAACCCGGATCGGTGTTGGCGCCGCAGATCAGCGTGGCGACGCGCTCGCCGGGCGCGGGGCGATAGGCGCCGGCACGCAGCGCGGCGAGGCCGGTGGCGCCGGCCGGTTCGGCGACGATGCGCAGTTCATCCCACAGCGCGCGCTGCGTCTCGCGAACGGCATCGTCGGTGACCAGCACGGAGTCGCGCACCAATGCACGCGCGACCTCGAAGTTGGGCGTGCCGATGCGACTGGCACCCAGTGCGTCGGCGGCGATGCCTGAGATCGCGACGTCGACCGGCCTCCCGGCCTTGAGCGCCTCGTGCAGGGTCGGCGTGCCTTCGGTCTCGACGGCGACGATTTTTTTCGTCGTGCCGAACGCAGCGGCGCAGCCCGCAATGAGACCACCGCCACCGACGGCGATCAGCAGAGTGTCGAACTCAGCCTGCCCGGCGAACTCCAGCGCGACGCTGCCGGCACCGGCAAACACCACCTCGTCCTCATAGGCCGGCACGAGCAGCGCGCCGGTTTCGGCGGCGCGGGCTTCAGAGGCGGCACGCGCCTCGGCATAGACCGCGCCGATCTGGTTCACGACCGCGCCGTAGCTGCGCAGCCGAGCGACCTTTGCCGGCGCTGCGATGGTCGGCACGAAGATCTCGGCCTTGTGGCCCAGTGCCCGTGCGGCATAGGCCGCAGCGGCGCCATGATTGCCGCCCGAGGCCGCGATGATACCGGCTGCAGGCACCTTCGACGCCAGCAGTTTGTGGAAGGCGCCGCGTCCCTTGAACGAGCCGCTGACCTGCAGCGATTCGAGCTTCAGCGCCAGCGGTGCCGTCACGCCGAGCGAGCCGGCCACGAGTTCGATGACCGGGGTGCGACGCACGTGCGGACGGATCAGGCCCCAGGCGGCCTCGACTTCGGAACGGGAGATCATGCGGCGTCAGGCGCGGCGGCAGGCCGGGACGTGGCGCAGGTAGTGGTCGAAGTCGGGCGTGCTCGCGCGCGGATCCTTGGCTTCCTCGTCATAGCGACGAAGCCGGACGGCCTCGGCGTGGAAGGGATTGGCGCGAAAGGCCTCGACCTCGTCGGGCGACATCAGGCCACCCTGCAGCTCGAGGCTGCGCACCGAGTCGGGCGCCAGCTTGCCGGAATAGTCGGGCTCGACCGTGCAGAGATAGCGCTTGGCCGTGACGTGCAGGCGGACCGGTTCGCTGACCGCAGGCTCGAACCGCTCGGCCAGCCAGTGCGCCCCCAGCTCCTCGTGAACGTCGTCGACGCCGCGCGAGGCGGGGTCTTCCCCGAGCCCGTGGATCATGTGCCCGACATCGTGGAGCAGCGAGGCCAGCACGGTGGCCGGCGGCGCGCCGTCGGCCTCGGCCAGCGCCGCTGCCTGCAGCGCATGCTGGAGCTGGTTGATGTCGGAGAGGCCGTAGCGTCGCGTGGCGCGGCCGACGAAGATATCCAGGAGTTCCTGGCGCAGGGGATCGTTCATGCGTCCTTTTTACCATGAACCGGCGCGTAGCCGGCAATCATGGAAAGCGCCTGCTTCAGAGGATCGGCCTGCCACGCGCGTGTAACAAAATCGCCATGCATGTCGAGCCCGCCGGTGCTGCCCACGAAGGCCGCGGTGCCCGGCGACAGGGTCTTCGGCACAGCGCGGGTGAAAGGGATGCGCCGCTTGGTGAGCAGACCCTGCAACGTCGCATTCTCCTCTTTGGTCGAGTCGGTGTAGGCACTCAGCAGGAAAGCCTGCCGGCGGCGGGCGGCGAACCAGGCGGCGAACTTGGGCTCGTCGCCGTAGAGCGCATCCAGCAGGATCAACCCGTTCACGCGATGGTTGGCGCCGCCGCGCTCCAGCGCATAGGCCGCCGACAGATAGCCGCCGCTGAAGGCCACGATCACGACCGGGGCGAGGTTGAAACCGCGGCCGGCACTCCGGTCGCCGTAGAGGCGCATCAGCCGTTCCGCCGCCTCGTCGAGATACCTGGCGAAATGTCCGCCGCGCCAGAAATTGCCGGCGCTCGAGTCGAGCGCGTCATAGGCGAGCTGCGGTGCGACCAGCGCGATGTTCTTGCCCGACTCGGCGACCTGCCGTGGCACGGCCTGGCGCAGAGCCACGTCGCGCTCGAGCGTCGCGCCCTGGCCATGGAGGTAGAGAACGATCAGCACCGGCTGCGCTGGATCGAAACCCTGCGGCAGATAAAGCAGCGAGCGGCGGTCGCTGTAGGTTCCCTCCTCCCAATAGACGTCGCCGCGGCCCGTCGTATGGCCACGCCGCTTGCCGTCGCGCACGTCGAGGAAGGGCTTGGTCGTATCCGGAATGAAGCCGCGATAGGGAAAGGGCGAAGCGTCGAAGGCGACGAGCTGCGTTCTCGCCTCTTTCAGGCCGGGGGGCGGCGGGGGCGTGGCGGGCTTCGCGGCGTGCACCGGCGCAGGCTTCGCAGCAGGCCTGGTTGCCTGCCGCTTGCTGGGTTTCTTCGGCTGGGCACGCGCGGCGGTCGGCATCAGGAGAGCCCCCAGCAGCAGCGCCCGCCGCTTCACGCGACGGCGGGCCGCCCTGCCCCCGTTGCCTGGGGCTGGAGCGGCATGATGACGGAAAAGAACGCTGGCAGCGCCACCAGATAGGCGAAGGCGCCGACCATAACCACGGCCGGCAGGCCGAAGCTGGTCGCCACGATCGGCACCAGCGCCGCGCCGATCACCGAGAAGCAGCCGTTGATGCCCCACGCCCACAGGAACATGTGGTCCTTGCCGAGGCGGCCCAGCAGGGTCATCGCCGTCGGCATGGGGAAGCCCATGAGGAAGGCCGGCGGGAAGACGATCAGCAGGCAGAGCAGGATGCGCAGCGCGTAGGGCAGCGTGCCGATCCAGTCGAGCGCGTAGTCGATGGTGAAGGCATAGACCGCCAGGATCGCGAAGATCGTGAGGAAGACCTTGGGCATGAACGAGCGCGCCCGATCGAGATAGCGCTCGGAGAAGAAGCTGCCGATGCCGGAGAAGACCAGCATGCCGGTGATCAGCACGGAGGCCGAGACCGTGGCGTTGGAGAGCGCCAGGATGAAGTGGGAGATCATGCCCACCTCGACGATGATGTAGCCCAGGCCGAGGCACAGGAAGTACAGCATCGTGCCGGCCTTGCCGGGGTAGTGGCTGAAGATGGTGCGCCAGCCGAACACGACCGGGAACAGCACCAGGGTCAGCGCGAAGACCGTGGCGATGCCGAGCGTCGCCCACAGCAGCAGGTAGCCCCATTCGTCCTGCACCAGCTCGAGCCGGTCGGTGAACTTCAGGAGGTCGGGCACCTTGATGTAGGCGGCGAAGTACGGCTGGTGGTTGGTCAGGATGCGGGTGTCGAAGACATAGTTGTCTGCCACTTCCTTCTGCCAGCCGCCGTTGATCAGATAGTGCCAGGCGAGGCGGCCCAGCACGGTCGCCGGCACGACGGGCGCAGGTGGCGTGCCGTCGGCTTTGGCGTCCGTAGCTCCCGGAGCACCCGGGGGCGGCTTGTCGTTCGGCTCCTTCTCAGACGGCGCCGTCGGATCGACCTGCTCGCCCGTGAAGAAGAACTGGTCGCGATAATCCTGCAGGATCTGCTTCAGGTCGGCGGTGTCGACCTTGAGGCCGGGATAGTAGATCACGTCGAACGACATCGCCTTGGTGTGGGCGTTGAGCAGCTCGATCTCCGCCGGCGTGAAGCCGTCGCGCTTGTAGAGCACGGTGGCGGTCGAGAGGTAGGACGAGACGACGTAGAACTTCTCGGCGATGTCCTTGCCGCCATCAATGTCGCGGGCCGCAGCGGCCATCGTGGCGTAGAGCTTCAGCACCGACTTGGGCGGCTCTTCCTTGTTCCACAGCGTCACCGACAGGATGCCGCCGGGCGTCAGCGCCCGCATGTAGGCACTCATCGCCTCGCGGCTGTAGGAGTATTTCTCGACGATCGAGAAGCCGCCGGGGCTCGACAGGCCGGCCGAATCGGCCAGCGACAGGTCGATCACGTCGTAGCGGTTCTTGGTGTGGGCGACGTAGAGGCGACCGTCGTAGTCGACGACGTTGACCTTCGGATTGTTCAGGATGTCGCCGGTGAAGTCGCGCAGGAACTTGTCTTCGCGGAAGGCGGAGAGCAGCGCAGGGTTGCCCTCGGCCACCGTGACCTGGCTGGAGCCCGACTTCAACGCGACCGCCGTAGAGATGCCGCCGCCGAACTGGACCACGAATGTCTTCGGGTCCTTCTTCAGCAGGTAGGGGTAGTACATCGGCAGGTACTTGAAGTACGCCGTCTGCTCGGCCGGCAGGTCCTTGATGATGCCGGCGGGACCCTCGGAATCGATGTAGAGGCCGAGATAGGCGTTCGACGGCATCTTCTCCAGGTTGAAGGCCGCGTTGTCGGACTGGCCCGGCGCGAAATGCAGGTAGGAGCTGGAATAGACCTCGATGTAGCCGAACGGCGAGGCGCGCTCGTAGACGCGCTTGGCGTCGGGGAACTTGCGGGCGTAGGAGACGCCCTTGTAGTCGGACACGGCGAGCTTCGGGATACCGAGAACCTGCGGCGCGGCGTAATGCACGACAGCCGACAGGATGGCCACGATGACAATGGCGGCCATGCCCTTGCGGTCACCGAGAGCCACGAACCACAGGACGCCGCCCGCCAGCCACAGGAGCAGCGGCGCCATGATGAGGTCGTCGGGCCGCCAGGCATACATCGCCAGGAGCACGGTGAGGCCGCACAGGCCCGAGCCGACGAGATCGGCGAAATAGACGCGGCTAAAGGTCTTCTTGGCCTTCAGGAAGATGACGCCGAGATACAGGGCACCCGCAAGGAACGGCAGAAAATAGAGCACGAAGTTGGCGAACAGGCGCCACTTCTGCATCGGGTCGGAGATCAGGAAGATCGCGTTGAACGGCACCTGCTGGGCGGCGAGGTTGCACACCACCATCAGCGGCCCGAAGGCCAGCAGCGCACCTTTCACTGAGCCGATCCAGTGGCGCTCGAACCAGCCCTTGCCGACGCACATCACGGCGCTGGTGAGGCCGAAGCCGAACATGGCGAGGCTCACCACCAGCGAGCCGAAATGGGCCCAGCTGCCGACGGAGAACACGCGCATGATGCCGATCTGCAGCGCGATGATGCTGCCGGCGACCAGGCCTACGGAAAGATAGAAGGAGAGCGGCGGGCGGTGATCGAGATCGACCGTGGTGGACAAGGGGGATCTCCGTTGTTTTTGTTGGATCGCTTTATGCGATCTCTAGAGGGCGCGCACTCTCCGCGTCCCAAAATCGATGTCATCCCGAGCGAAGCGAGCGACCTTTGGTCAAGCGCCGCGAAAGGTCCCTCGCGATGCTCGGGATGACATTATCTCTCGAAAGTCGCTTCGCGCGACTTCAACGGTTGTGCGTACCGACGATCTTTTCGCCATCGAGCTTGGTGAAGGGCACGAACGGCACGATCTTGCCGCCATAGATGTCCTCGCGGCTCGTCGTAATGGAGCCGTCGGCGCCCTGCGTCTTGGTGACCTTGAGCACGCGCTGCGCGCCCGGCGGGCCGACCGGGATCACCATCAGGCCGCCGGACTTGAGCTGCTGCAGCAGCGGCGGCGGCACATGGTCGATGCCGCAGGTCACGATGATCTTGTCGAACGGGCCGGCCTCTTCCCAACCGTAGAAGCCGTCGGCGGTCTTGGTCTTGATGTGCTTGAACTCGGTGTAGCCCTTGTCGATGAGCTTGTCGTACAGGCCCCGCGTACGCTGGGCGAGCGGCGCGATGATCTCGATCGTGTAGGCGTTCTCGGTGAGGTTGGCGATGTAGGCCGACTGCACGCCCGAACCGGTGCCGATCTCGAGCACCTTCTCGCCGCGCTTCACGTCGATGACGTTGGTCATGCGGCCCTGGACGTGCGGGCCGGACATCGTCACGCCGTAGCCGATATCGAGGAAGGCATGCTCGTAAGCGCGCTTGGCGATCGCCGGGCTGATCGCGGAGAACTCCTCGCGCGGGGTGAGAAGGAAGGCGCGCATGGTCGCCTGGCCCCAGATGTCCTTGTTCTTGATCAACGCCTGGAAGCGATCCCAGCGCTGGCCGAGGAACACGGGATCCTCACCGCGGGCCTTGCCCCAGGCGATGAAGTTTTCACGCGAGTCCATCGGTGGGTTGAGATCCCAGCTGTAGGGCTTGATCGTGGCAGCGATGGCCGGGGCGGCCAGGGCACCGGCGGCGAGCGCCACCGAGCCGGAGACGAAAGTGCGCCTCTTCAAGATATTCCTCCTTGGCGCGGACCCGTGAGAGAGGAGACAAAACCGCCGGAAAAGCCCGGCGATCGGTGGGCGACCGCGCATCGAGTAAATACGGGAATTGTGGCGGATTTGCCAGCGCGGCCATGCTAGGTCGTCGGCAACAATCACAAATCAAGGGAGGATTGAGATGATCCGAGTTCTGTCCCGCCGTACTGCCTTGGGGGCCGCCGCGGCCCTGCCCGCCGCCGCTCTGCTGCCCCGCGGGCTCCACGCCCAGGCCGCCTGGAAACCGACCCAGAACGTCCGCATGGTCGTCCCCGCCGCGCCCGGCGGCACCACCGACATCGCGGCCCGCCTGCTGGCCGCCTTTCTCACCGAGGCCTGGGGCCAATCCTGCGTCGTCGACAACAAGTCGGGCGCCGGCGGCGTCATCGGCTCGACCGAAGTCGCCAAGTCGGCGCCGGACGGCAACACGATCCTGATGGGCAATATCGGCCCGCAGTCGATCGCCTACTCGCTCTACCGCAACATGCCCTACACACAGGCCAGCCTGATCCCGGTGTCCAACGCCATCACCGCGCCGAACGTGCTGGTGGTCCACCCGTCGGTCCCGGCGACGACGGTGCCGGAGTTCGTGGCCTGGCTGAAGGCCCAGAACGGCAAGGCCTCCTACGCCTCGTCCGGCACCGGCCAGTCACCCCACCTGTGCGGCGCCTGGTTCCTGCAGCTCACGGGCACGAAGGCCGAGCACATCCCCTATCGCGGCGCGGCACCGGCGCTTGCCGACCTGACGGCGGGCGTCACCCAGTTCTTCTTCGACAACGTCACGACCGCCATCGAGTTCGTGCGGGCGGGCAAGCTGCGAGCGCTGGGTCTCACCTCGGCGCAGCGCAACCCCCTCACCCCCGACCTGATCCCGATCAGCGAGACCATGCCGGAACTGAAACCCTTCGATGTCTCGACCTGGTTCGGCGTCTTCCTGCCGGCCAACACACCCAAGCCCATCGTCGATTCGCTCAACGCCCAGATGAAGGCGTGGCTCGCCGATCCGAAGACCCTGGAGCGCATCAGGACCATGGCGGGCTTCCCCGCCTACGGCACGCCCGAGCAGTTCAGCGCCTTCGTCACCGCGCAGATCGCCCAATGGAAGGGCGTCATCGACAAGGAAGGCCTGAAGCTCGACGTGAACTGAGCTCACATTATCTGGTTCACCACGCCGCCATCGACACGCATGGCCGCGCCCGAAGTGCCGGACGCGGCTTCGCTGCAGAGATAGACGCCAAGCGCTGCCACCTCCTCCGACGAGGTGAAGCGCCGGATCAGCGAAGTCGGCCGAAAGTCGCGCAGGAAGCCAGCCTCGATCTCCGCGACACTCACGCCCGTGGCCTGGGCCCGCTCGGCGCGCATCCGGTCGGTGTTCTCGGTGTGGGTCGGACCGGGCAGCAAGGCGTTCACCGTGACACCCGTGCCCGCGAGTTCCATGGCGAAGCCGCGCGACAGGGAAAGCTGCGCGGTCTTCGTCATGCCGTAGTGGATCATCTCCCTGGGAATGTTCAGCGCCGATTCGCTCGAGACGAAGACGATACGTCCCCAGCCCCGCCCGGCCATTCCAGGCGCGTAGTGGCGCGTGAAGCGCACACCACTCATGACGTTGACCTCGAAGAAGCGCTGCCATTCGCCGTCGTCGATCTCGAAGGCCGGCTTGCGGCCATAGATTCCGAGATTGTTCACGAGGATGTCGATCTGCGGCACCTTGCCGAACACAAGCGCCGCACCCTCTGCCGTGGCGCAATCCGCCGCGATGCCCATGGCTTTGGCTTCCGGCACGGCTTCCCTCAGCCGTTTCAACGCGTCGTCGACGCTCGCCTGTCCGCGGCCCGTAATCACCACGCTCGCTCCTTCGGCGGCGAGGCCCTTGGCGATGGCGTAGCCGATGCCGGCGGTCGAGCCGGTAACAAGCGCATGCTTGTTGGCAAGTCCCAGTTCCATGGCATTCCCTCCTTCAGGGCCGTCCCATGAGATGCGATGTGCCGGCCGCACGGAGGCATGTCGCACGCCGACGACGCGGTCACTATTCTTCTCTTCTACAACGAGAATTCAACGAACCGAGGTCGCCGCGACGCGGGGGCGTGGTCGTTTCGTCTGTTTCGTCTATTTCGTTTATTTCGTCTGTGCTCCTTGACGACCGCGCCCGCGTGCCAGGGCGCGGTCGGGCAGCCGCATGAAATGCAAATGACACTCGTTTGCATTTCGTCTATAGATGGTCTCATGCCTGACATCACCCATGCGCGCGAGCCTCGTCTGTTCGCCCTCGACCAGTTGCTGTCCCGCCGCTCGGTGGGTCCCCTGCAGGAGCCGGCGCCCGCCGGCGCCGACCTCGACCTGATCCTCGACGCGGGCCTGCGCGCGCCCGACCATGGGCGGTTGCGGCCCTGGCGCTTCGTCGTCATTCGCGGCGGGGCGCGTCTCGCCTTCGGCGAAAAGCTGGGCGAGGCCGCCGCGGTGCGCGATCCGGCGAATGCCGCAGCGCTGGCCGAACGCTATCGCGCCTGGGTCCGCCGCACGCCGATGCTGATCGCCGTCGGCGCCGTCGTGAAGCCGGGCAACATTCCCGAGATCGAGCAGCTGCTGGCCGCCGGGGCGGCCGCGATGAACATGCTGAACGCGCTGCACATGCTGGGCTATGGCGGCATGTGGGTGACCGGCCCCAACGCCTACGATCCCGCCGTGAACAGGCTGCTGGGCTTCGAGGCGCCGTCGCGCCTCGTGGGCTTCCTCACGGCCGGCACACCCGCCGCCGCCACGACCGCCCCGGTTCCGGCGCGGCCCGAGCGGGCCGCGCACGTGGCCGAGTGGACGCAGGACTGAGCCCGGCCGAGGTCGAGATGACCGAAGGGGTGACCAGAGCTTCGTTTACTGTCGGGGGGCGGAAATCGTCTGCGCGCCGGGCGGCGGCGGGAAAGCCGGCGGCGCCGGATTGGCTTGCTTCAGGCCGCCGATCGGCACCGGCGGCGGCAGATCCTCCTGTCGCCAGCCGCCACCCAGCGCCTTCACCAGATTGGCGCTGGCGACCAGCCGGTTGAGACGGATGGTGAGCAGTGCCTGCTCGGCGGACAGCGCCGCGGTCTGCGTCTGCACCACGGTCGTGTAGGGCACGGTGCCGACACGATACTGATTGAGGGAAAGCCGCTCGGCTTCGCGGGCGGCGGCGACGGCGGCACGCTGCACCCGTTCCTGCAGCACCAGGATGCGTTGCTGCGCGAGGGCGTCCTCGACCTGCTGGAACGCCGTCAGGATGGTCTGACGATAGGTCGCGACCGTGGCGTCGTAGCTCGCGCGCGCGCCCTGGACCTGCGCCGCGATTCCGCCGCCGTCGATGAACGTGCCGGCAATCTGCGGACCCACCGACCAGGCCGCGGTGCCGAGTTGCAGCAGCGAGCCCAGGCCTCCGCTCAGAAAGCCGATCGTCGCGCCCAGGGATATCTGCGGATAGAAGGCGCCCTTGGCCACGCCGACCTGCGCATTGGCCGCCGCCATCTGGCGCTCGGCCGAGGAGATGTCGGGCCGACGCTCCAGCAAGGTCGACGGAATACCGGAATCGACCGTCGGGATCGTGAGTCGCGTCACCGCCGGTTCGATGCTCACCTCCGACGGCGCCTTGCCGACCAGAAGCGCGATCGCATGTTCGAGCAGGGCGCGATTGATGCTCTCGTTCACGAGCTGCGCGCGCGTCTGTTCGTACTGCGTCTGGGCCTGCACGAGATCGACGCGCGAGACGATACCGGCGTCGACCTGGTTCTGCGCGATCTGCATCGAGCGCAGATAGCCCGCGACCGTTGCCTCGTAGAGACGCTTGCGGTCGTCCGAGATGCGCAACGAGGCATAGTTGATGACGAGATCGGTCTGCGCCGACAGCCGCGCGTTGGCGAGATCGGCATCGCTCGCCTGCGCCGAAGCCGAGTCGCTCTCGATCTGGCGACGGAGCGTGCCCCAGAGGTCGATCTCCCAGTTGAGGGTAGCGCCGGTCGAGTACTGGCCCACCGTGGAATCGAAGCGTGTCACCGCCGAGGTGCTGCTGGAGCCGGCGCCGCGCAGGCCGCCGGTGCCGGTCTGCTGGGCCGAACCGGTGCCGGACAGGTTGGGATAGAGCGCCGACTGGTCCTGCCGGATGATCGCCCGCGCCCGACGATAGTTCGCCTCGAAGATCTTCAGGTTCTGGTTCGAAATGTCGATCTGTGCCGCGAGGGCATCGAGCGTGGGGTCGCCATAGACCCGCCACCACGGCCCGCGATCGGCGGCGTCGCGCGGCTGTGCCAGACGGAAGACGGATGCGGCGCCGGGCGGAAGTTCCGCCCCCTTGTACTCGGGCGCCACCGGGCTGGCCGGCGGCGCGCGCTGGTAATCCGGCCCGACGAGGCAACCGGAGAGCAGCATCGCGGCCACAAGCGCGGCACCGCGCCTCATGCCGGCACCCCGCCGCTGCCCGCCCCGGAACTCCCCAGGGCGCGCGCGACGCCACTCGGCCGGTCGCGGTCACGAAGGCGAAAACGATCGAGATAAAGATAGATCACGGGTGTGGTGTACAGGGTCAGGATCTGACTCACGATGAGGCCGCCGATAATCGAGATGCCGAGAGGTCGGCGCAACTCCGCGCCGTCGCCGTAGCCGATCGCCAGCGGCAGGGCGCCCAGGATCGCGGCCAGTGTCGTCATGAGAATCGGCCGGAAGCGCAACAGCGCCGCTTCATGGATGGCCACTGCAGGCGCCAGCCCCTCGCCGCGTTCGCGGTCCAGCGCCACGTCGATCATCATGATGGCGTTCTTCTTCACGATGCCGATCAACAGCAGCACGCCGATCATGGCGATGATGCTGAACTCCACGCTGGCGAATTTCAGCGCGAGCAGCGCACCGACGCCGGCCGACGGCAGCGTGGAGAGGATCGTGATGGGGTGAATGTAGCTCTCGTAGAGAATGCCGAGAACGATGTAAACGGCCGCCAGGGCCGCCAGCACCAGCAGGAGCTGGTTGTTGAGCGACTGCTGGAAGGCGCGCGCCGTGCCCTGGAAGGATCCGTGCAGGGTCGACGGCACGCCGATCTCGCGCATCGTGCCGTTCACGTACTGGATGGCGTCGCTCAACGTCTTGCCGGGCGCCAGGTTGAACGAGACGGTGCTGGCCACGAACATGCTCTGGTGGTTCACGGCCAGCGGCGTCGTGCCGTAATCCCAGCGCGTGACCGCCGAGAGCGGCACCAGCTTCTCGGGCGTGGTGCTGACGGCGGCTCCCGTGGAGGCCGAACCACGGCCGCTGACGGCGATCTGGTTGGTGCGCAGGTTGCGCACCGCCTGAGCGGGATCGATCGTCAGGGCACCGGTGCCCGCCGCGCCGGTCGATGTCACGGCCGTGGAGGCGATGCTGCCCGTCGTCTGGGTGCCGCTCAGGGCGCCGCCCGACGTGCTGACATAGATTTCCTTCAGCGACTCGGGGTTCTCCCACCATTGCGGTCCCACCTCCATGACCACATGGTACTGGTTGAGGGCGTTGTAGATGGTCGAGACCTGGCGCTGGCCGAAGGCGTCGTAGAGCGTCGCCGAAATGTTTCGCGTCGACACGCCAAGCCGGCTCGCCGCGTCGCGATCGATGGTCAGATTGAGCTGCAGCCCGCGCTGCTGCTGATCCGAATCGACGTCGGTGATCACCGACGTGTCGGCCTGCAGGGCCTGCGTGAGCCTTGGTCCCCAGGTGTAGAGATCGGGCAGCGAATCGGCCTGCAGCGTGAACTGGTACTGGGCGTTGCCCTGGCGGCCGCCGACCCGGATGTCCTGCACGGCCTGCAGGAAGAGAACGGCGCCCGGCACCTGGCCGAGTTTTGGCCGCAGCCGCGCGATCACCTGGTCGGCCGTGACATCGCGCTCGCCGAGCGGCTTCAGGGTGGCGAAGATGAAGCCGGAATTCGTCTGCCCGCCGCCCGTGAACCCGGCGACGCTCTCGATCGCCGGATCGGAGCGCACGATCTCGACGAACTGGCGGAACTTCCGGCGCATCGCCTGGAAGGAAATGCTCTGGTCGGCGCGGATGCCGCCCATCACGCGGCCCGTGTCCTGCTGCGGGAAGAAGCCCTTGGGAATCGTGAAGTAGAGATGGATGTTGAGCAGCACGGTCGCCAGGAAGACGAGCATCGTGAGCAGCGGATGGCGCAGCACCAGTCCCAGGCTGCGACCATAGAGACGCTGGAGCCCCCCCAGGCCGCGCTCGCTCAGCCGGGCAAACAAGCCGGGCTTGCGATGCTCGCCCGGCGGCCGCAGCAGGAAGGCGCACATCATGGGCGTGGTCGTCAGCGACACGACCATCGAGATGAGGATGGCCACCGACAGCGTCACGGCGAACTCGCGGAACAGCCGACCGACGATACCGCCCATCAGCAGGATCGGGATGAAGACGGCGATCAGCGACAGGCTCATCGAGACGACGGTGAAGCCGACCTCGCGCGAGCCCTTCAGCGCCGCCTCCATCCGCGACATGCCGGCCTCGAGATGACGGGTCACGTTCTCCAGCACGATGATCGCGTCGTCGACGACGAAGCCCGCTGCGATGGTGAGCGCCATCAGCGACAGATTGTTCAGGCTGTAGCCCAGGAGGTACATGCCGCCGAACGTGGCGACCAGCGAGACCGGTACGGTCACCGCGGCGATGAAGCCGGCGCGGGCCGAGCGCAGGAAGGCGAATGTCACCAGCACGACCAGCACGACGCCGATCACCAGCGCCTGTTCGACTTCCTTGAGGGCGGCCCGGATCGTCGTCGTACGATCGCTGACCACCTGCAGCTCGACGTCGTTCGGCATCGAGGCCTGCAGCTCGGGCAGCAGGGCCTTGATGTCGTCCACCGTCTCGATGATGTTGGCATTCGGCTGCTTGTAGATGATGACCAGCACCGAGCGCTTGCCGTTGGCCTGGCCCTCGTTGCGGATGTTCTCGGTCGAATCGAGCACCTCGGCCACGTCCGAAAGCCTGACCGGGGCGCCGTTGCGCCAGGCGATGATCAGCGAGCGGTATTCGTCGGCGACGGTCGCCTGGTCGTTGGAGTAGATCTGGAACCGCCGGTCGCCGACTTCGATCGCGCCCTTGGGCGAATTGGCGTTGGCGGCGGCGAGGGCTGCGCGCACGCTTTCCAGGCCGATGCCGTACTTGTTGAGCGCCGTCGGATTGAGCTCGACGCGCACGGCGGGCAGCGAACTGCCGCCCAGCTGCACCTGGCCGACGCCGCTCACCTGGCTGAGCTTCTGCTGAAGGATGTTCGAACCGGCATCGAACAGCCGGCCCTGGCCAAGCGTGTTCGATGTCAGTGCGATCACCATCACCGGCGCGTCGGCGGGATTGATCTTGCGGTACTGCGGATTGCTGCGCAGGTCGGTCGGCAGATCGACGCGGGCCGCGCTGATGGCGGCCTGCACGTCGCGCGCCGCGCCGTCGATGTCGCGCGACAGGTCGAACTGCAGGGTGATGCGCGAATTGCCGACGGTGCTCGACGATGTGATCTCGGTGACGCCGGCGATCGAGCCGAGGCGGCGTTCGAGCGGCGTCGTCACGCTGGTCGCCACCGTCTCGGGCGACGCGCCGGGCAGCGACGCCGTCACCTGAATGGTCGGGAAGTCGACCTTGGGCAGCGGCGAGACCGGCAGGCCGAAAAAGCCCACCAGGCCGGCCAGCGCCAGCCCGATCGTGAGCAGCGTCGTGGCGACGGGACGCGCGATGAAGGGCGCCGACAGGTTCACGGAGCGCCTTCTTCGGCCCCGGTACGAATCGGATGGAGCGGCGTGTCGCGAGGCAGGCCGCGCAGCCGGCGGCCGAGCCGGTCGAAGGCGAGATAGATCACCGGGGTCGTGAACAGCGTCAGCATCTGGCTGACGATCAGGCCACCGACGATGGTGAGGCCGAGCGGCTGGCGCAGCTCGGAGCCGGTACCCGTGCCCAGCATCAACGGCAGGGCGCCGACGAGGGCCGCGACCGTTGTCATCAGGATCGGCCGGAACCGCAGCAGGCAGGCCTGGTGGATCGCCTCGCGCGGCGTCTTGCCTTCGTTGCGTTCCGCGTCGAGGGCGAAGTCGATCATCAT
>JABMNB010000037.1 GCA_013205335.1 Rhodospirillales bacterium | reverse complement strand
GCTCATTTTTCGTCACACCGTCATGTGCTTTCGCACGGCCTCGACGTCGAAGGTCTCGCGGGTGCCCGACAGCACGACCTCGCCGCGGTCCATGACCGCGAAGTCGTCGGCGAGTTCGTGGGCGAAGTCGAGATACTGCTCGACCAGCACGATCGCCATGTCGCCGCGCTGGCGCAGGTAGATGATGGCGCGGCCGATGTCCTTGATGACCGACGGCTGGATCCCTTCGGTCGGCTCGTCGAGGAGCAGCAGCTTGGGTCGCATGGTGAGCGCGCGGCCGATCGCGAGCTGCTGCTGCTGGCCGCCGGAAAGATCGCCGCCGCGGCGCTTCAGCATCGACTGCAGCACCGGGAAGAGTTCGAACACCTCGTCCGGCACCTTCTTGTGCTCGCGGCTCACCGGCGCGAAGCCGGTCTCGAGATTCTCCTTCACCGTCAGCAGCGGGAAGATCTCGCGGCCCTGCGGCACCAGCGCCACGCCGCGACGGGCGCGTTCGTAGGGCGGCAGCTTCGAGACTTCCTGGCCATCGACCTGGATGGTGCCCGAGGAAATGGACTGCATGCCGGAGATGGCGCGCAGCAGGCTGGTCTTGCCGACGCCGTTGCGGCCGAGCAGGCAGGTCACGCGGCCGATCGTGGCCGACAGCGACACGCCGCGAAGCGCCTGGGCAGCACCGTAATAGAGATTGACGTTCTGGACTGAAAGCATCGTCATCGCCCAAGATACACTTCGACGACCCGCGGATCGGCGCTCACCTGGTCGAGCGATCCCTCAGCCAAGGTCGAGCCCTCGTGCAGCACCGTCACCTTGACGCCGAGCGCGCGCACGAAGCTCATGTCATGCTCGACCACGACGACCGAATGCGACTTGTTGACCTCGCGCAGCACCTGCGCGGTCGTCTCGGTCTCGACGTCCGTCATGCCTGCCACCGGCTCGTCGACCAGCATCAGCTTGGGATTCTGTGCCAGCAGCATGCCGATCTCGAGCCACTGCTTCTGGCCATGGCTGAGCCGGGCGCCCAGCATGTGCTGCTGCGGGCCCATGCGAATGATCGACAGGATCTCCTCCAGCCGGTCGTTCTCGGTCTTGCTGGGCACCGCCATCAGCAGACGGTACCAGCCCCGCATGCCGGCCAGCGCCAGCAGGAGGTTGTCGCGCACCGTATGGTTCTCGAACACGGTGGGCTTCTGGAATTTGCGGCCAATGCCCAAGGTGGCGATGCTGGCCTCATCGAGCTTGGTGAGGTCGGCGATGCCGTCGAACACGACCTCGCCCGAGTCGGGCCGGGTCTTGCCGGTGATGACATCCATCATGGTGGTCTTGCCGGCCCCGTTGGGCCCGATGATCGCCCGCATCTCACCCGGCTCGACCAGCAGGGAGAGGTTGTTCAGCGCCTTGAAGCCGTCGAACGAGACGCTGACGCCGCTGAGATAGAGCAGTGCCGACGTGCTGCGCGCATGGGTGATGCCGGGGCCCCTCATGCGGCAGCCCTCGCCCGGCGCTCGCGCGACCGAGTCATGAGCTGGGTCCACAGGCCGACGACGCCCTTGGGCAGCAGCAACGTCACGACGATGAACAGGGCACCGAGCGCGAACAGCCAGACCTCCGGCAGCGCGCCGGTGAGCCAGGTCTTGCCGAAATTCACGATGAAGGCGCCGATAACCGGACCGATCAGGGTGCCACGCCCGCCGACCGCGACCCACAGCACGGCCTCGATCGAATTGCCCGGCGAGAATTCGCCGGGATTGATGATGCCGACCTGTGGCACGTAGAGCGCGCCGGCGATGCCGGCCATCGCCGCCGACAGCACGAAGACGAACAGCTTGTAGCGCTCGACCCGATAGCCCAGGAACCGCATGCGGCTTTCGGCGTCGCGCACTGCCGTCAGGGCCTTGCCGAAGCGCGAGCCGACGATGACGGCGGAGATCACCAGGAAGATCGCCAGCGCGAGCGCCGAGGCGAAGCAGAGCACGGCGCGCGTCGTGTCGGACTGGACTGAGTAGCCGAGGATGTCCTTGAAGTCGGTCATGCCGTTGTTGCCGCCCAGCCCCATGTCGTTGCGGAAGAAGGCGAGCAGCAGGGCGAAGGTCATCGCCTGGGTGATGATCGAGAGATAGACGCCGGTGACGCGGCTGCGGAAGGCGAACCAGCCGAGCGCCAGCGCCAGCACGCTCGGCACCAGTACGATCAT
>JABMNB010000319.1 GCA_013205335.1 Rhodospirillales bacterium | reverse complement strand
GTCCAGCAGCTTCTCGCCCGGCCGCGGGTTGACGACATCCACCATGGTGTTCTTCCACAGCCGGTGCACGCCGCCTGACATCAGGTCGTAGCGCGGGGCCACGCTGGCGAAGACTTCGCGCACCAGGCCGGCCTTTTCAGCGGCCGGCACGTCGCGGAAGCCGAAGGACGCACGATCGTCCGGGGCCTGTCCCTCGGGACGGGGTGCGTTAGGATCGTCGGGGAAGGCTCGGTCCATGGGGCCGCAACCTAGAGGAATAGCCATGCTGCTGAAAGACCGAGTGATCCTGATCACCAACGTCGAGAAATTCGCAGGCCACGGCACTACAAGTGTCGCGCTGGCCCAGGGCGCCACCGTGCTGGCGCACGATCCGTCGTTCGAGGCGCCGAGCGCACGGCGCAAATACGAGGCGCAATTCCCGGGCGCCCATGCCCTGTCGGCGATCGAGCCGGCGACGGTGGTCGAACTGGCGCTGAAGCGGCATGGTCATATCGACGCGCTGGTGAACAACGATGCCTACCCGGCCTTGCGCGCGCCGCTCGCCGAGGCCCGGATCGATGATTTCCGCGATGCGCTGGAAGTCATGGCCGTGGCGCCGTTCCGCCTGACACAGCTCGTCGCGCCCTCGATGCGCAAGCGCAAGTCGGGCCGCATCGTGTTCGTCTCTTCGGCCGCACCGCTGCGCGGCATCGCCAACTATGCGCCCTATGTCTCGGCGCGCGCCGCCGCAAACGGCCTCGTCTCCTCACTTGCCAAGGAACTGGGACGCGACGGCATCACGGTGAATGCCGTCGGTTCGAACTATGTCGAGAATCCCGACTACTTCCCACCGGCACTGCTCGCCAACAGCGAGGCGATGTCCAAGATGACGGCACAGATCCCGCTCGGCCGGCTCGGCAAATCCAGCGAGCTGGGCGCCACCGTCTGCTTCCTGTGTTCCGACGGCGCCGGCTTCATCACCGGACATGTCCTGCCGCATGCCGGAGGCTGGGCGTGACATCGGCGAAGATCGCATGCACTATTCGCGCATAACGAACGCCGCGCAGGTCTGACCGAAGCAGCGGCTGCCAGGGAGAAACGTCGAGACACGCCGGGAAACCGGCGCGCTTCCCCTTGGCTGAACCGGTCCGAGGACGGCGTATGGGAAGACAAATCGTCCACCGACTGCTGATTTCATTTCCCGCCCTGCTCGGGGTTCTCTTTCTTTGCTTCTGCCTCCTGCAGGTGGTGCCCGCCGATCCGGCGATGATCATCGCCGGGCCCGACGCCAAGGCCGAGACCATCGCCGCGATCCGCCTCGAGCTGGGACTCGACCGGCCTATTCCCATTCAGTTCGCCGAATACATCGGTCGCGTACTGCACGGCGACCTCGGCCGCTCGATCATCTCCAACAAGATGGTGAGCGAGGAGCTGGCGCTCACCATTGGCCCCACGGTCGAGCTGATGCTGGGCGCCATGCTGATCGCCGTACCGCTCGGCCTGACGCTCGGCACGCTGGCCGCGGTGAAGCGCGGTACTTTCGTCGACCGTTTGATCATGGCGATCTCTGTGGCCGGCGTGTCGATGCCGGTGTTCTTCATCGGCCTGATCCTGATCCAGTACGTCGGCTTCAAGTGGGCGCTGCTGCCCTTCACTGGCCGGACCGGCCCGATCTGGGACGGCGGCCTGCCGAGCCTGATCCTGCCGGCGGCGACGCTGGGCGCCGTGCTGATCGGCCCGATCGCCCGGCTGACGCGGACGGCAGTGCTGGAGGTGCTGGGGGCCGACTTCGTGCGCACGGCGCGCGCCAAGGGCCTGCGCGAGACGGTGGTGATCGTGCATCACGCGCTGCGCAACGCGCTCATTCCGGTCGTCACCCTGATCGGCCTGCAGGCGGCGTTCCTGCTTGGCGGCGCCGTCGTCACCGAGACCATGTTCTCGTGGCCCGGCGTCGGACGGCTCGCTGTCGGCGCCATCGTTTCCAGCGATTTTCCGACGGCGCAGGGCGCGATCATGATCCTGGCGATCGCCTTCCTGAGCATCAACCTCATCGTCGATATCCTCTACGTCTACCTCGATCCTCGGGTGCAACGGTCATGAGCGTAGAAACCCTCAACGCCGCGGCAAACACCACCCCGGCCGCCGACGAGCCCGGCGCCTTCGCCCGCTCGGGTGCGCTGCGGCGGCTGGCCCGCGACAAGGTGGCGGCGGCCGCCGCCCTCGCCCTGACGGCAATCGGACTGGCGGCGATCTTCGCGCCCTGGGTCGCGCCCTACGACCCCTACCTCACCGACCTCACCAAGGTTATGCAGCCGCCCGCCGCCCAGCACTGGTTCGGCACTGACAACACCGGCCGCGACATCCTGAGCCGCGTCATCTTCGGCACGCGCAACACCTTGATGCTCGGTCTGGTCGGCGTGATCATCGGCGGCCTGGTCGGCGGCGTGCTGGGCATTCTCGCGGCTTACTACAAGCGGCTCGACGGCTGGATCATGCGGCTGGTCGATGTGATGCTGGCCTTTCCAGCGATCCTGATCGGGCTCGCCGTCGCCGCGATCTTCGGCGCTGGCCTCGCCGCCGTGGTGATCGCGCTGGTGATCGCCACCATCCCCGACGTGGCCCGCGTGGCGCGCGGCGCCGCGGTGGGGGTCATGGGCCAGGAATTCATGGAGGCCGGCCGCGCCGTCGGCGTCTCGGACCGCACGCTGATCTGGCGCTACCTGACGCTGAACTGCATCTCGACCATCTTCGTGTTCCTGACCTTGCGCTTCGGCCAGATCATCCTGATCGGCTCGGCGCTGGGCTTCCTCGGCATGGGCGCTCAGCCACCGACCGCCGAGCTCGGCATGATGGCCGCGCAAGGCCGCGACTTCCTGTTCATGGCGCCGCACATCGCAACGATCCCAAGCTGCGCGATCTTCGTCATCGTGCTGGCCGCCAACCTTCTGGGCGACGCATTGCGCGACGTCCTCGATCCGAGGCTGCAAACATGACCAGACCAGTTTTGCGTGCAGCGTTCGCGCTGGGTGCGGCGGCAATCCTTGCCGGCCCGGCATCGGCCCAGACCCTCAACATGATGAAGTCGATCGACGCGCCGCACTACGACGCGCAGCGCACGACCTGGGGGCCGACCTCCGACATCGTGAACATGATCCAGGACACGCTGGTGGCACTCGACTGGGACGGCCGCACGCCCATTCCCTATCTCGCCAAATCGTGGTCGGTGAGCCCCGACGGCAGGACCTACACCTTCAAGCTGCGCGACGACGTGTCGTTCTGCAGCGGCAAGAAGTTCACCGCCGAAGACGTGGTCTACAGCTTCAAGCGCCTGAAGGACCCGGCAACCAAGGCCCCCTACGCCTGGCGCGCCGGCACCATCAAGGAATTGCGCGCACCCGACCCTTACACCGTCGAGTACGAGATGGAGGAGCCGTTCTCCGAGCTGCTTTTGCAGCTCACCATGTTCACCAACGTGATCCACAACAAGGAGAGCGTCGAGGCGCTGGGCAAGGACTACGGCATCAAGGGCGCCGACGGCACCGGCCCGTGGTGCTTCGAGTCCTGGCAGCCGCGCACGCAGATCGTGCTCAAGCGCCACGACGCCTACCGGTGGGGGCCCTCGATGTACAAGAACAAGGGCCCGGTGAAGTTCGAGAGGCTTGTCATCAAGATCGTGCCCGAGGATTCCAGCCGCGTGGCGGCGATGATGGCCGGCCAGTTCGACATCACCCACCAGTTCCCGGCACAGTTCATTTCCCAGGCCAAGGCCGCCCCCATGCTGCTGGTGCACGGGGCCAAGCCCAACTTCCAGCTGCTCTATTTCGGTTACAAGATCACGCGACCGATGGTGGCCGACAAGCGCGTGCGCGAGGCCATGAGCATCGCCATCAACCGGGCCGAGATCGCCAAGGCCATCCTGCTGGGCAACGCCGAGCCGGCTTTCACCATCGTCGACAAGGATGCGCTCGACCACGATCCCAGGACCGCCGGGATCGTGAAGGAGGACCTCGAGCGGGCGAAGAAGCTGCTCGACGAGGCCGGCTGGAAGGTCGGCGCCGACGGCATTCGCGAGAAGGACGGTGTGAAACTCGCGCCGAAAGTGTACTTTACGGCGAACGCCAACTCTGCCCGGGTGGGCGACGCGATCCAGGGCTATCTCAGGAAGATCGGAGTCGACTGGCGGCTCAACCCGTGGGACTCGACCATCGCGGCGGCCAAGATGGCCGAGCAGGATTACGAGATCTGGTCGGTGACGGTGCCCTATCTGTCGGCTGGCGACCTGATGAACATCTACTTCGATTCGCGCAACATCCCGACACCCAACCGGATGAACTGGAAGGACGCGGAGACCGACGAATGGCTGAAGCTCGGCCGCTCGGCGCTGACCGAGGCCGATCGCGCCAAGTACTATGCTTTGGTGCAGGAAAAGGTGATGCGCGAGCACCTGTGGATGCCGGTGCTCAACATCAACATGGACGAAGTGGTCAACAGGAAGATCAAGGGCGCCCGGCCGCACATGCTTTATCAAAACACCTTCTACAAGGGCCTGGACGCGTCTCTCTAGGGAATCAACGAAGCGGAGAAACGACAATGCGCGGTATTTTCACAAGCATGGTTGCGCTGCTGGGAGTGGTCGGGGCGGCTTCGGCAGCCGAGGCGCAGACTCTGAAGATGATGAAGTCGCTCGATGCGCCGCACTACGACGGCCAGCGCACGACCTGGTCGCCGACGTCCGACATCGTCAACATGTTCCAGGACACGCTGGTGGCGATGGACTGGGACGGCAAGACGGCGATCCCCTACCTCGCCAAGTCGTGGACCATCAGCCCCGACGGCAAGACCTACACCTTCAAACTGCGCGACGACGTGTCGTTCTGCGGCGGCAAGAAGTTCACCGCAGCCGACGTAATCTACTCCTTCAAGCGGCTGAAGGATCCCGATACCAAGGCGCCCTACGCCTGGCGCGCTGGCGACATCAAGGAGCTGCGTGCACCCGACCCCTACACCGTCGAGTACGAGCTCAACGAGCCTTACTCCGAACTGCTGCTGCAGCTCACCATGTACACCAACGCGATCCACAACGAGGAGAGCGTAAAGACACTGGGCAAGGACTACGGCATCAAGGGCGCCGACGGCACCGGCCCGTGGTGCTTCGAGTCCTGGCAGCCGCGCACCGAGATCGTGCTGAAGCGCCACGACGCCTACAGGTGGGGCCCGTCGATGTACCAGAACAAGGGGCCGGTGAAGTTCGAGAAGCTCTCGATCAAGATCGTGCCGGAGGACGCGAGCCGCGTCGCCGCGATGATGGGCGGGCAGTTCGACGTCACCCACCAGATCCCGCTGGCGTTCATCCAGCAGGTCAAGGGTGCGCCCAACCTCGCCGTCCAGGAGGCGAAGCCCAACTTCCAGCTCATGTACTATGGCTACAAGATCACGCGCCCGATGGTGGCCGACAAACGCGTGCGCGAGGCGATGAACATCGCCATCAACCGCGGCGATATCGTCAAGGGCATCATGCTGGGCAATGCCGACCCCGCCTACACCGTCGTCGATCCGGCAGCGCTGGATTTCGCCGACAAGACGAAGGGCGTCATCAAGGAGGACGTCGAGCGGGCGAAGAAGCTGCTCGACGAGGCCGGCTGGAAGGTCGGCGCCGACGGCATCCGCGAGAAGGACGGCGTCAAGCTCGCGCCCAAGGTCCTGTTCACGCAGGTCGCCTACTTCCCGCGAGTCTCCGAGGCGATCCAAGGCTACATGCGCCAGATCGGCATCGACTGGAAGATCGTCGGCTTCGACTCCACGATCGCGCCTGCCGAGATGGCCAAGCAGGACTACGAGTTGTGGACGGTGACGGTTCCCTACCTGTCGGCCGGTGACCTGATGAACATCTATTTCAACTCGCGCAACATCCCCACGCCCAACCGCATGAACTGGAAGGACGCTGACACCGACGAGTGGCTGCGCGGCGGCCGCGCCGCCCTGACCGACGCCGACCGCGCGTTCAACTACGCGCGCGTGCAGGAGAAGGTGATGAACGAGCATCTTTGGATGCCGGTGATGAACATCCAAATGTACACCACCAGCCTCAAGAAGCTGAAGGGCGTGCGGCCGCACATGCTCTATCAAAACACCTTCTACAAGGGCCTGGATTACTCGTTCTGATGGACAAACTGCTCGAGGTTCGCGGCCTCAAAACCCACTTCGCGACCGATCGTGGCCTGTTCAAGGCTGTCGACGGCATCAGCTTCAGCGTGCCACGGGGCCGCACCGTTGGCCTGGTGGGCGAATCGGGTTGCGGCAAGAGCGTGACGTCGCTCTCGGTCATGGGTCTAGTGCCCAGTCCGCCGGGCAAGGTCGAGGCCGAGGCGGTGATGTTCGAGGGCCGCGACGTGCTCGGCCTCTCCGCCGACGAACGCCGCAAGCTGCGCGGCGGCAAGATGTCGATGATCTTCCAGGAGCCGATGACCTCGCTCAATCCGGTCCACACGATCGGCCAGCAGATCGTCGAGGCGATCCTGGCGCATACCGACATCTCGCCCCAGGCGGCCAAGGCGCGGGCGGTCGAGATGCTCGAGCTGGTGCGCATCCCCTCGCCGGCCGAGCGCATCGACGACTACCCGCACAGCCTCTCGGGCGGCATGCGCCAGCGCGTCATGATCGCCATGGCGCTGTCGTGCGAGCCGGCGCTCTTGATCGCCGATGAACCCACGACGGCGCTCGACGTCACCATCCAGGCCCAGATCCT
>JABMNB010000318.1 GCA_013205335.1 Rhodospirillales bacterium | reverse complement strand
TGCGAAAAGCGCTTGTTCCGCTCTATCCGGAGCTGGAGGACATGCGGCTGGTCGACTTCAAGGTCCGTATTCTCGACTCGGCGGGCGGTACGGCTGCGACCACGCGCGTCATGATCGAAAGTGCCGATGCGAAGGGTCGGCGCTGGAGCACGATCGGCGTCTCGCCCAACATCGTCGACGCCTCCTACAATGCGCTCTACGACGCCCTCACCTACAAGCTCTTCCGCGACGGTGCCCGGCCGGCAGAGTCGGCCTAGGCAACAGGCCCCGGCTCAACTGGCGTGGCAGCCATGCCGCTGCAACCGTTGACCTAGCTTGGGTCGGGGCAGACCATGGAACGTGTGAGAGACGGAGAGCATCTGGACACCCGGACACCGCCCATCGCGGCGGCCTCGATGCGCCGTCCGCGAATGGGCGTCCGCGTGCTTGCGCGGGCCTTCATGTGGGCGCTGCCGGCCCTCGTGCTGGCGATCACCCTCATCATCTGGCTGTCCTCGGGCGGCTCCGTCACCACCGACAACGCCTATGTGAAAGGCGACCGCGCGCAGATCGCCACCGAACTCAGCGGCATCATCGTCGAGGTCTCCGTGAAGGAGAACCAGCGCGTGTCGCGCGGCCAGCTCCTGTTCCGGCTCGACGACCAGTCCTACCGCCATGCGCTGACCCGTATCGAGGCCGAGACCGAGACGGTGCGCGCCGAGATCCGCGGACTGCGCGCGCAATGGCGCACCAAGCGCGAGGAGATCAAGGCGGCGCTCAGCCAGCAGACCTTCGCCCAGGCCGAATTCGACCGTCAGGCCGACCTGGCCGAAAAGAAGGTCGCCTCGACCGCCAAGCTCGAGGAGGCGCGCATGGGCCTCGAGGTCGCGCGCCAGCGCATCTCGGCCGCACAGGAGGACCTGCAGCGCATCGAGGCAGCACTGGCGGGCGATCCCAAGATTCGCGCCGACGACCATCCGCGCGTGCGCCAGATGATGGCGATGCGCGAGGAGGCCCTCCTGCAGCTTCGCCGCACGACGATCGAATCGCCGCTCGATGGCGTCGTCACCAAGCGCCCGGTGCCGGGCAGCTACGCCTCCGCCGGCGTGCCGGTGATGGTTGTGGTGGCGGACACGGACCTGTGGATCGAGGCCAACTTCAAGGAGACCGAGCTCACGCGCGTGCGGGCCGGGCAGACGGTGCTGATCCACGTCGACACCTATCCTGAATCCGAATGCCACGGCTCGGTGTCGAGCATCTCGCAGTCGACCGGCGCGGAGTTCGCCGTGTTGCCGCCGCAGAATGCCAGTGGCAACTGGGTCAAGGTGGTGCAGCGTATTCCGGTGCGCCTCTCGGTCGCCTGCCGCGACGGCGACCCGCCGCTGCGGGTCGGCATGAGCACCACGGTCGAGGTCTCGACCGGCCATACGCGCTCGCTCGCCAGCCTGTGGGCCGGGGTCGCCAAGTCGCTCGGCCTCTCGAGCGCCTCGGCCCCCGCAAAGCCATAACACGATGGCGCCGGCTGTCGATCCGGCGGTTCTCCGCCGCCGCCGCCTCATCACCTTCACGGTGATGGCCGCCACCATCATGCACGCGCTCGACGGCACCATCGCCAACGTGGCGCTGCCGTCGATCCAGGGATCTCTGTCGGCGACGCAGGAGCAGGTCTCCTGGGTCGTCACGTCCTATATCGTGGCCTCCGCCATCCTGACGCCGCTCGCCGGCTTCTGCGCCATGCGCTTCGGTCTGCGCCGGACGCTGGCGACTTGCGTGATCGGCTTCACCATCGTGTCGATGATGTGCGGTGCGGCGCAGTCGCTCGAGCAGCTCGTCCTGTTCCGCGCTTTGCAGGGCGGCTTTGGCGCGGCGCTGGTGCCGGTGTCGCAGGCCATCATGATGGACACCTATCCGCGCGAGGAGCAGGGCAAGGCGATGGCCATGTGGGGCGTCGGCACGATGCTCGGCCCCATCGCCGGTCCGTCGCTGGGGGGCTGGCTCACCGACGAGTTCACCTGGCGCTGGGTATTCTACGTCAACCTGCCGGTCGGTATCCTGTGCGCCATCGGCATCCTCGCCCTGGTGCGCGACAACGTGCAGGGCGCGCCGCGGCGCTTCGACCTGCTGGGCTTCACCCTGCTGGCCGTCGCCATCGGTTCGTTCCAGCTCATGCTCGACCGCGGCCACATGCTCGACTGGTTCGACTCGGTCGAGATCATCGGCGAGACGCTGGTGGCGGGCGTGGCCTTCACCATGTTCCTGATCCACATGCTGACCGATCGCCAGCCGTTCCTGTCGCGCGACCTGTTCCGCGACCGCAACCTCACGGTCGGGCTCTGCTTCACGGCACTGGCCGGCCTCTTGCTGATCGTGACGGCGACCTTGATGCCGCCGTTCCTGCAGCAGCTCATGGGCTATCCGGTGTTCACCACGGGCGTCGTCCTGGCGCCGCGCGGAGCCGGCATGATGGTGGCGATGATGCTGGTCTCGCGCCTGATCGGCCGCATGGATGCGCGCATCCTGATCGGGCTCGGCTTCGCGCTGGCCGCCGCCTCGCTCTACGACATGACGCTGTTCAATCTCAACGTCAGCGAAAGCCGCATCGTCTGGAACGGTATCCTGCTGGGCTTCGGCCTCGGCCTCGTCTTCCCGCCGCTCACCGTCCTCACCTTCGCCACGCTGCCCCAGCGCCTGCGCACCGAGGGCGCAGCCGTGAACGCGCTGCTGCGCAATCTGGGGGCCAGCATCGGCATCGCCGTGCTGGTTTCCATGCTGGCCAGCAACACCCAGCAGAACCGCGCCGACATGGTCGAGAAGTTCACGCCGTTTCATACCGGTTGGCCGATGAATCTCACGGCGCTCAGCCTCGATCCGACGCAGCTCGCGATCTGGGACGGCGAGATCACGCGGCAGGCATTGCTGATCGGCTACCTCAACGATTTCCGCATCATGATGATCTGCTCGCTGGTGCTGATCCCGCTGCTGTTCCTGATGCGGCGACCAGCCCTTATCGGCGGGCGCTGAGCACGCTATAGGGCGGCATGGGACGCGCATCCAAGGGCCGCGACGTCGCCGCCGTCACGCCGGCGGTCATTCTCGTGCGCCCGCAACTCGGCGAGAACATCGGCATGGCTGCGCGCGCCATGCTGAATTGCGGCCTTTCGACCCTGCGCCTGGTCGCCCCCCGCGACGGCTGGCCCAACGAGCGGGCACAACGTGCCGCCTCGGGCGCCGACATCGTGCTTGAAAAAGCCGAGGTGTTCGACAGCGTGGGCGAAGCGGTTGCCGACCTCGAACGGGTGGTCGCCACCACCGCGCGCAACCGCGAACTGACGCAGCGTATCCTGACGCCGCGTCACGCGGCGGCGGAGATGCGAGGCTGGATCGGGCAGGGCGAGGGAGTCGGCATAATGTTCGGGCCCGAGCGCACCGGCCTCGAGAACGACGACATGGTTCATGCCGACACCGCGCTCTCGATCCCGCTCAACCCGCAATTCTCCTCTCTGAACATCGCCCAGGCGGTGCTGCTTGTGGCCTACGAATGGTCCGCCGCCGGCGATACGACGCCGCCCGCGCGCATGGCCGAGCATGCGACGCGGCTCGCCACCAAGGAGGAACTGCAGAACCTGTTCGACCATCTGGAGCGGGCGCTCGACCAGTCGGGGTTCCTGCGCAACAAGGAGATGCGGCCCTCGATGGTGCTCAATCTTCGAGCTCTGCTGCAGCGCGCCGAGATGACGGATCAGGAGGCCCGCACCTTCCACGGCGTCATCAAGTTCCTGTCCAAGAAACAGCACGAGGAATAGCCATGTCCAACACGGCCAAGATCACCTGGGTCGAGGGCGCGCTGCTGGTCGCCGAGGGCGGCAGCGGCCACACCATCACCATGGACGGCGCCGCCGACATCGGCGGCCGAGACCTCGCCTCGCGGCCGATGGAGGTCCTGCTGATGGGGATGGGCGGCTGCACCGCCATCGACGTCGTGTCGATGCTGAAAAAACAGCGTCAGGATATCGAAAGGGTCGAGGTCTCGCTGGTCGCCGAGCGAGCCGACGACCATCCGAAAGTCTATACGTCGGTGAAGCTGGTCTACACGGTACGCGGGCGGAATTTGAACAAGTCGCTGGTGGAGCGGGCGGTCAGCCTGTCGGACGAAAAATACTGCTCGGCCACCGCCATGGTCAGGAAAACCGCCGCCGTGACCCATGAAGTCGTGCTGGTCGAGATCTAAGCCGTTGTTTTTACGAGATTAACGGCTGCTTGACTGGCTCGCGTCCGCCAGTATGTTCCGCGCTTCTTCCGGAGAACGTGGTTGAGAGCCGTTCGGGCCCTCCTCCCGCCCCAGTGAAAGCGCCTGTCAAGACAGGCGTTCGCTGGAATCAGGCCTATCCGGACAACAGGGCGTACCTGCAAAGCGGGGCGCATAACGACGGAGTGCTGCGTGAGCAAGCGCGCGAATTCTAAGTACAAGATCGACCGCCGCCTCAGGGTCAACCTGTGGGGCCGTCCCAAGAGCCCGCTGAACAAGCGTGAATACGGTCCCGGCCAGCATGGACAGGGCCGCACCAAGCCGACCGACTATCGCCTCCAGCTCATGGCGAAGCAGCGCCTCAAGGGCTACTACGGCTCGGTCGGCGAGCGTCAGCTCCGCCGCTATTATACGGAAGCCGTCCGCCGCAAGGGCGACACCGGCGAGAACCTGGTCGAGCTGCTCGAGCGCCGGCTGGACGCGGTGATCTACCGCATGAAATTCGCCATCACCGTCTTCGCCTCGCGCCAGCTGGTCAGCCACGGCCACGTCAAGGTCAATGGCCGCCGGGTGAACATCGCGTCCTACATGGTGAAGGACAACGACGTCATCGAGCTGACCCCCAAGGCCAAGGAAATGGAGCGGGTTCTCGAGGCGACGCAGACCGCCGAGCGCGACGTGCCGGAATATGTGACGGTCGACCACAAGGACATGAAGGGCACCTACGTGCGCGGGCCGAAGCTCGCCGACGTGCCGTACCCGGTCCAGATGGAGCCCTCGCTGGTCGTCGAGTACTACAGCCGCTGAGCGGCCGACCCTGGAACTGACGAAGAACCCGCCCGATCGTGGCGGGTTTTTTGCATCAAGTTTCCGGCAGGGAAAGTGTTTCCGGCTATCGCCGGCCGGTGGGGGGGCTATAATCCTGCCGGGGCTTGGGGACTGGAGTCTTGGAATGGGATTCGTCCGTGCGGCGGTCTTCGTCTCGATCGTTGCGATCGGCGGAGCGGCCTACGTCTACCGCGATGATGTGATCCGGGTGGGTGGCCCCTATATCGGCATGGGTACGGCGGCCAAGACGGCCGAGGCCCAGGCGAGCCCCGCTGCGGGCGCGCAGCCGCAGGGTCGCCGTGGCCGCGCCAATCCCGGAGGGGCGGTGCCGGTCGTGGTCATGCCGGTCACGCGCGAGGCCATGCCCGTCGTGGTCGATGCCGTCGGAACGGTCCAGTCGATCGCCTCCGTCCAGATCAAGCCGCGGATGGACAGCCAGATCATGAAGGTGAATGTCGAGGAGGGCGCCCTCGTGAAGGAGGGCGACATCCTCTTCGAACTAGATGCACGCAGCCTGAAGGCACAGCTCGGCCAGATCGAGGCGCAGATCCGCAAGGACCAGGCGCAGGTCATGCAGGCCCGGCGCGACCTTCAGCGCAACGAGGAACTCCTGTCGAAGAACGCCGGCACCGTGGTGCAGCGCGACAATGCCGGTACCGCCCTGAAGGCCGCCGAAGCGCAGCTCGAGGCGGATGAGGCCGCCAAGGCCAGCGTCCAGACCTTGCTCACCTTCACGGAGATCCGGGCGCCGGTCTCGGGCCGCATCGGCTCGATCGCGAACAAGGCGGGGGCCGTCGTCCGCACCGGCGACAACTCGGCCACCAGCACCTTGGCCACGATCAACCAGATCGACCCGATCTATGTCACCTTCGCCATCCCGCAGATCATCCTGCCGGACCTGCGCGCTGCGATGGCCAAGGGCCCGGTCACGGTCACGGCGATCATCGACGACTCCAAGAAGCAGTCCGGCGAGATGGCCTTCATCGAGAATAGCGTCGACCCGAACACCGGCACGGTGACCGCGAAGGCGCGCATCGGCAACGCCAACGAGCTGTTGTGGCCCGGCCAGTTCGTCAAGGTGGAGATTGTGCTCGGCATCGAGTCCGACGCCCTCTCGGTCCCCTCGAGCGCCGTTCAGCTCGGTTCACAGGGACCGTTCGTGTTCGTCATCAAGGATGGCGTGGCCGAGCTCAGGCAGGTCGTCGTCAAGCGTACGCAGGACGGGCGGGCCGTGATCGGCAAGGGCGTCGAAAGCGGGGAGCAGGTGGTGGTCGACGGCCAGCTCCGGTTGGTCCAGGGCGCATCGGTGACGATTCGGCCGCCGACGGTGGACCCAAACCGGCCCGCGGCGCCACCACGTGGATAGCGGATCCTAGCGGAGGCGGGACGTGAACATCTCTGAATTTTGCATCCGCCGTCCGGTGATGACCATCCTGTTGATGGCATCGTTCGTCCTCGGCGGCATATTCGCCTACAAGCAGCTACCGGTAGCCGCCATCCCGCGCGTCGAGTTTCCGACCATCCAGGTCACTGCGCGGCTTCCCGGTGCCAGCCCTGAAACGATGGCCGCCTCGGTCGCGTCGATCCTAGAGCGTCAATTCTCGACGATCGCCGGTGTGACCACGATGACCTCGACGTCCTCGCTCGGAAACACCTCGATCGTCCTCCAGTTCGACCTCAACCGGAACATCGACGGCGCCGCGCTCGACGTTCAGTCGGCGATCTCCTCGGCCATGCGCCGATTGCCGCCCGAGATGACGACCCCACCGAGCTTCCGCAAGGTCAATCCGGCGGACTGGGCGGTGATGTTCCTCGCACTCAAGTCCAGCCAGGCCCGGCTCTCGGACGTCGATGCCTTCGTCAACCGGTCGATCATGCCGCGCGTGTCGACCCTGCCGGGCGTGGCGCAGGTCCTGATCTTCGGCTCGCAGAAATTCGCCGTCCGCGTCCGCGCCGACCTCGACCAGCTTGCGGTTCGCGGGCTGACCTTGCAGGAGCTGCAGACCGCCGTCGTCAACGCCAACTCGAGCAAGCCGGTCGGTTCGATCGCCGACCAGAAGCAGAACGCCATTCTCGAGGCGACGGGGCCGATCAACAAGGCCGCGGACTACATGCCGGTGATCGTCACCTGGCAGAATGGCGCGCCGGTCCGCGTGTCCGACGTGGCGACTGCCATCGACAGCGTCGAGAACGACAAGGTGGCGAGCTGGCTCGACGGCACGCGCGCCATCATAATGGGCGTCTATCGCCAGCCCGACGCCAACACGGTCGAGGTGGTCGATCGGGTCAAGGCCATCATCCCGCAGATCCAGGCCGAACTGCCGGCGGGGGTCGAGATCCACCTGCTGGCCGACCGCTCGAAGCCGATCCGCGAGGCCATCGCCGACGTCGAGTTCACCCTGGCTCTGGCCGCCGTCCTGGTGATCATTGCGATCTACTTCTTCCTGCGCAGTGTCCGGGCGACCATGATCCCGGCGATCGCGCTGCCGATTTCGATCATCGGCACCTTCGCCGGCATGTATCTCTGCGACCATTCGATCGACAACATATCCCTGCTGGCGCTGACCCTGGCCGTCGGCTTCGTGGTCGACGACGCCATCGTCATGCTGGAGAACATCGTCCGTCACATCGAGGCGGGCGAGAAGCCGATGGCGGCCGCGCTCAAGGGCTCCCGGGAGGTCGGCTTCACGATCGTCTCCATGACGCTCTCGCTGGTCGCCGTGTTCATTCCCGTGCTGTTCATGGGCGGCGTCGTCGGGCGCATGTTCAACGAGTTCGGCCTCGTCATCGCCTTCGCCATCCTGATCTCGGGCGTCGTGTCGCTGACCCTGACGCCGATGCTCTGTTCGCGCTGGTTGAAGCCTGTCGATCATCACGAGAAGCACAACGTGCTCCTGCGCGGTTTCGAGTGGGGATTCACGAAGGTCACCACTGGCTATGTCTGGGCGTTGCGGCACACGGTCCGCTTTCCCCGGCTGGTGCTCGCGATCACCCTCGGAACCTTCGTCGTCACCGCGGTCCTCTTCCAGGCAATCCCGAAGGGCTTCTTCCCGTCGGAGGATATCGGCCAGATACAGGGCTCTACGATCGGGCCGGACGACGCGTCCTTCGACGCGATGGTGGCCCGCCAGTCGGCGCTGGCCGAGGTCATCCGGCGCGACCCCGACGTGGCCTCGGTCGTGTCGACCGTCGGCGGCGGCAACGCGGCGGCCACGGTGAATTCCGGGCGCGTTTTCATCATGCTGCGGGACAAGCCGGAGCGTACGGACAGCGCCCAGCAGGTCATCGCCCGCCTGCGCCGGGCGACGGCCGCCGTGCCGGGCATCAACGTGTATTTCCAGGCCGCCCAGTCGATCAACATCGGCACGACGCAGAGCCGCGCCCAATACCAGTTCGGCATGCGGTCGAGCGACCTCAACCAGCTGCGCGAGTATGCCCCGCTGATGGAGGCGAGGATGCGCCGCATCCCGGCGATCCTCGACGTGAACTCCGACCTGCAGGTGCGGGCCCGATCGGCGATGATCGACATCGATCGCGACATCGCCTCGCGCCTCGGCGTTTCGGTCGACCAGATCCGCCTGCTCCTCTACTCGGCCTTCGGGTCGCGGCAGGTGTCGACCATCTACGCATCGGACGACACCTATCAGGTGATCCTCGAGGCGGATCCGAAGTACGGCGACGCCGGTGACATCTTGCGGAAGCTGCAGGTTCGCACGCCCAATGGCGGCCTCGTGCCGCTCGACACGCTGGCCAAGCGCATTGACAAGCCGACCTCGCTGACCGTCAACCACATCGCGCAGCTTCCGTCGGTCATGATCTCCTTCAACCTCGCACCGGGGGTAGCACTCGGCGAGGCCGTGCGCGACATCCAGGCGGCGGCGGCGGAGGTCGGCCTGCCGGCCACCATCACCACCAGCTTCGAGGGCAGCGCCCAGGTCTTCCAGCAGGCGGTCGCCAACCAGGGCCTGCTGCTGTTGGCGGCCGTGCTGGTGATCTACATCATCCTGGGAATCCTCTACGAGAGTTTCATCCATCCGCTGACCATCCTGTCGGGTCTGCCATCGGCCGGCATCGGCGCGCTCGCCACCCTGATGCTGTTCGGCATGGACCTGTCGGTCATCGCCATGATCGGTGTGGTGATGCTGATCGGCATCGTAAAGAAGAACGCCATCATGATGGTCGACTTCGCGATCGAGCGGCGCGGGCAGGGCGCAGATGCCGAGACGGCGATCGTGGAGGCCGCGTTGCTGCGCTTCCGGCCGATCATGATGACCACCGTCTGCGCCCTGCTCGGCGCGTTGCCGATCGCGGTGGGGCATGGTGCCGGGGCCGAACTGCGCCAGCCGCTCGGCATCACGGTCGTCGGCGGTCTGATGGTGTCTCAGGTGCTCACATTGTTCATCACGCCGGTCGTCTACATGTGGTTCGATCGGCTGACCGGCATGAAATTCAGCCCCGGCTGGGCACGTCGCTGGCGCACCAAGGGCCGTACGCCGCCGGCGCCGGCCGAGTAGTTCCGGCCGCTGTGCGCGTGCCCATCCTTCGAGACGCGTCGCTTTGCGACACTCCTCAGGATGAGGGTGGGAAGAAACAACCTCATGCTGAGGAGCCGGGCGCAGCCCGGCGTCTCGAAGCACGGGCTACAGAAGTGATCTCCAATGCGAGTAGCGTTCAATGACTGACGATATCGGCGCTTTCGTTCCGGGCCAGCGTGTGCGTATCGAGGGCCGTGCCGGCGGCCCGCTGTCGGGCCTCACCTTTGCGGCCAAGGATCTGTTCGCGGTAGCGGGCGTGGCGACCGGGGGCGGCAATCATGATTGGCCGACGGGGCGGGCGATTCCGGAGAGGCATTCCTGGGCGGTGCAGACGCTGCTCGATGCCGGCGCCACCTTGATCGGCAAGACGATCACCGACGAGGTCTCGCTCGGCATTCTGGGCGAGAACGCCTTCGACGGCACGCCGAAGAACGTCCGTGCGCCGGGCCGTGTGCCGGGCGGCTCGTCCTCGGGCTCCGCCGCTGCCGTGGCCGCCGGCCTCTGCGACACCGCACTCGGCACCGATACCGGCGGCTCGGTGCGCGTGCCCTCGAGTTTCTGCGGCCTCTACGGCATCCGCCCCACGCACGGCCGCGTCGACGTGACGGGCATGCTGCCGCAAGCGCCGACCTCCGACACGACCGGCTGGTTCGCGCGCGACGCCGAGACCTTCGCAAAGGTCTCGGCGGTCATGCTGGGCGAGGAGAGTCCGGCCGCCCTGCCGTCCAAGCTGGTCGTCGCGGTGGACGCCTTCGGTTTCGCCGACGCCGGTACATACGAGGCGCTGCAGCCGATGGTGAAGCGGCTCGCCGCGCTCGTCGGCTCCAGCCGCGACGAGATCATGGCGCCGCAGGGCCTGTCGGTATGGGCGCGCGCGCAGCGCAGCCTGCAGCCGGTCGAGGCCTATGCGACGTTCAAGAGCTGGCTCGACGAGCGCAATCCGCGCTTCGCCTTCTCGGTGGCCAAGGCGCTGGTCACCGGCTCGATGATCCCCGAGAGCGACCGCGTCTGGGCCAATCTGATGCGCCAGGAAGTGCGCGGCCGCATGAACTACCTGCTGCCGGAAGGCACCATCCTCTGCCTGCCGACAACGCCGTTTCCGGCACCCAAAGTGGGCCTGCCTCTCTCGGTGCTCGACCCGCTGCGCGACCGCATCACCTGCCTGTGCGCGCAGGGTGGGCTGGCGGGCTTTCCGCAGGTCAATCTGCCCGGTGCCACGACGGTTGACGGTCTGCCTGTCGGTCTGTCCATCATCGGCCCGCGCGGCAGCGACGCGACCCTGGTGGCCGTGGCGCGCGCGATGGAGAAGGCGGCGGGCTGACCGCTCCTTCGAGGGGGAGGCATCTTGGCAACCGCACGCAGATCGGACCCGGTGTGCAGATACTGACGGCCGACCATCCGCGCGATACCGCGCCGGGCTGGAGTTCGACCGGTCTCCATATTTGGCGCCGATTTCTGGATCGTCGGCGCGGGCGCCTTCGTCACGCGCCGGCGGATGGGCCGGTGCTATTGTCGTTTTAAACCCAGCCAGAGAGAGGGCAGCTTGACGGATATGAAACCGAACATTCCCGAAGTCGTCGCCGAGGTCCGCGAGCTGTTCGAGCGGTACGAGCAGGCGCTGATCGACAAGAACGTCGAGGTGCTCGACGCCACCTTCTGGAACAGCCCGCACACGATCCGGCTGGCCCACAGCGAACACGGCTACGGCTTCGACCGCATCCACGCCTTTCGCGTCGCCCGTCCGCCGGGGCCCGGCACGAAGGAAAAGCGGCTGCGGCTCGACATCGTCACCCTGGGCCGCGACATCGCAACGGTCTCGCTGGTCTACAAGGTGCGCGGCAAGGAGATGACCGGCCGGCAGACGCAGACTTGGGTGCGCCTGCCCGACGTCGGCTGGAAGGTCGTCCACGCTCACGTCTCGATGATCGCCGAAGAGCCCATCCTGTAAGTCAGTCGAGGGGGAAACGATGACCCAGCCCGCCGAAAGCCTTGGCAACGTGATGAACCCCGATCCCGCCTGGGTGGCCAAGGTGAACGAGCCCGCGCTCGAGCCCGACCTGCCGATCGTCGATCCTCATCACCATCTCTGGCAGCGCAGCGGCAACGATTACCTGTTCCACGACCTGCTGGCCGATACGCGGACCGGCCACAACATCGTGGGCACGGTGTTCGTCGACTGCCATTCGATGTACCGCAAGGACGGTCCTGCCGAGCTGCGCTGCATCGGCGAGACCGAGTTCGCCAACGGCGTCGCGGCGATGAGCGCGTCGGGCCTCTACGGAAACTTGCGCGCCTGCGCCGGCATCGTCGGCCATGTCGACCTGCGCCTCGGTGAAAAGGCGGGGGACGTGTTCGACGCCCAGATCGCCGCCGGCAACGGCCGCTTCAAGGGCATTCGCCACCAGACCGGCTGGGACGACGATCCGGGCATCCGCAACTCCCGCAACGATCCGCCGCCCGAGCAGACCCGTGACCAGACCTGGCGCGAGGGCTTCCGCGAGCTGGCGAAGCGCGACCTGACGTTCGACGCCTGGCTCTATCATCCGCAGCTTCCCGAGATCGCCGAACTGGCCGACGCCTTCCCCAGTACGACGATCATCCTCGACCATGTCGGCGGGCCGCTCGGCTATGCCGGTTATGTCGGTCGGCAGGACGAGGTGCGCGCCGCCTGGAAGAAGTCGATGGCCGAGCTTTCCAGGCGTCAGAACATCGTGGTGAAGGTGGGCGGCCTCGGCATGGCGATGGGCTGGTTCGACTTCTACCGGCGGCCGACGCCGCCAGGATCGCAGGAACTCGCCGAGGCGTTCAGGCCGTGGGTCGAGACCTGTATCGAGCTGTTTGGCGCCGACCGCTGCATGTACGAGAGCAACTTCCCGGTCGACAAGATCACCTCGGGCTACGGCGTGCTGTGGAACGCCTTCAAGCGCCTCTCGTCAGGTGCATCGGCCTCGGAGAAGACGGCCCTGTTCTCCGGCACCGCGACGCGCGTCTACAAGCTGGCACTGCCAGGGTAACCTCTCCGTCGTCTCGACCGCACAGTAGGTCTTTGCGCTGCGCGAAGGAGCCTGACCTGAGGTCCTGCCGAGGGGGCTTTGGTGCGGCCGGGTGACGGTGCCTGCAAGAACCGTGTCTGGACGCGGCCGCCGGGTGAGGTTTCTTTTTCGGCCGCGGGCCGCTCTCGCACTGACACAGGCGGTGAAGTCGCACTAAGCTTCGGGCTCTCCAGTTGCTTTATCCGGGGTCAACCATGCGTCGCTTTCTGCTGTCAGCCGCTGCTGCCCTCGCCACCGTGTCCGTCGTGCCGATCGCCTCGGCGCAGACGCTGAAGGTGGTGATGCATTCCGACGTGAAAGTGCTCGATCCGATCTGGAGCGGCGCCTACATCACGCGCAATCATGGCTACATGCTCTACGACGTGCTGTTCGCCATGGACGAGAAATTCCAGGTGAAGCCGCAGATGGTCGACACCTGGACGACCAGCGACGACGGTTTGGTCTGGACCTTCAAGCTGCGCGACGGGCTGGAATGGCATGACGGCCAGCCGGTGACGGCCGAGGACTGCGTTGCCTCGCTGAAGCGCTGGTCGGCGCGCGACGCCATGGGTCAGAAGCTCGCGCAGTCGCTGCAGGAGTACAAGATCGTCGATCCGAAGACCTTCCAGATCGTGCTGAAGGAGAAGTTCGGTGCGGTGATCGAGTCGCTGGGCAAGCCGTCGGTGGTCGTGCCCTTCATGATGCCCAGGCGCATCGCCGAGACCGATCCATTCAAGCAGATCGAAGACTACATCGGCTCCGGCCCGTTCGTCTTCAAGAAGGACGAATGGAGCTATCGCCAAAAGTTGGTGACGGCCTGATCTTTCAGGCGGCGGTTGCGGCCTGAAGGTCGCTCGCCTTGGCGATGACCTCCAGCCCGTTAGTGAACTTCACCCCCAGGATGAGT
>JABMNB010000317.1 GCA_013205335.1 Rhodospirillales bacterium | reverse complement strand
GTTCTCGCTCTACTTCCCCAGCATGCTGAAGCCGGTGCCGATCCGCCTGCGGGCCGGCCTCTGGATGATCGCCCGCAACCGCGAGACGATCCCGCCGCTGCCGGCCGAGGGCCGCACGTCGATGGACCTGCCGCGCGATGCCGAGCGCGATTTCTATGCCGTCATCGGCTACCTGCCGCTCGGCGACCACGCCATCCGGGCCGACATGGTCGAACGCCTGGCCGCCATGGCGCGCGCCGCTGTGCGCGAAAGCCGCGAGACGTCGCGCCGCTCGCAGCAGCAGGAAAAACAGGAGAAGAAGCCGGTCGCCGAGGCTTCCGGCGCCGCCCCCGCTATCCCCGCTCCTGCGACGGTCGACGAAATCAGCGAGTGGGCCATCGTCGCCGCCGCGTTCGGCGAGAACGAACCGGCCCCCGCGGCGGAGCCGACAGCCGCGCCTGAAGCCGCAGCCGCAGCCGAGCCCATCCCTGAACCGGCCCCTGAATTGGCCCCTGAACTGGCGGCCGAGCCGGCCGGCGAGCCCGCTGGGGCAGATCCCGTTGCGACAGATCCCGTTGCCGAAGCGCCTGCAGAGGCCACGCCTGTCGCCGAAACGGCTCCCACCGAGGAGCCCGCGGCCGAACCGGGCGCGGCTGAATCTGCCACGGAACTGGCGGCAGAACATGCGGCCCCCTCGGCCGAGGGTACCGCGCCACAGGAAGAGAGCAAGCCTGCAAAGAAGGAGCCGCGGCCGTTGCTGCCGGGCTGGTTCCGAGCCACGCCGCAGATGATGTCGCTGGTCGGCTGCTCCGAGCCCGAGATGGCCAACGTGCTGCGCGGCCTCGGCTATCGCGTGCATCCGCCGTCGGAAGAAAACGGACCGCTCTACGCCTTCTCGATCAAGCCGCGCTTCGTGCGCGAGCGCGAGGAGCAGCGCGAGCGCCAGCGCCTTCAGGAGCGCGAACAACGGCAGCAGCGCGAGCAACGCCGCCGGGACCGGCCGGAACGCCCCAACGAGCGCCAGTTCTTCGCCGACACACCGCGTCCACCACGGGGCAAGGACGAGCGTCCGCGCAGCGAGGCGCCCCGGCCCGAAGGCGCGCGGCCCGAAGGAGCGCAGCCCGGGGGACAGCGGCCCGAGGGGCAGCGGCAGGATCGCGGCCCTGGCGGCAACAAGGACGGACGGGCTCCGCACGACAACCGCGGCCGCGACGACCGGCGCGGCCCACGTCCACCGAGGCGCGACAATGGCGGTCCGGCATTGCGCCTCTACGCAACGACGGAGACGAAGGGCGATCCGGCGGCTGACTCGCCGTTCGCGAAGCTGCTCGAGCTCAAGCTCGGTGGAAAGAAGTAGCCACCCGTGGGTCGCTGAGGCGCGATGCGGCTCGACAAGTGGCTCTGGCACGCACGCTTCTTCAAGACCCGCACGCTGGCCTCCCGCTTCGTGGAGAAGTCACGCTGCAGGATCGACGGCCGCACCGTCGAGAAGCCGCACGCCCCGGTAGCTCCCGGAATGGTACTCACCTTCGCGCTGGGACCGAGCGTGAAGGTTGTGCGCGTCGTGGCACTGGGGGAACGGCGCGGTCCCGCTCCCGAAGCGCGCACGTTGTATGAGGAGATCCACTAGCCCTAAATCGCGCGCCCCCCATCGCCAGCCTTGCGTCGCCGGGGCTCGCACGTTAAGCAGCCGCCGCTCGTTTCTGGAGCCGATATGACCTACGTCGTGACCGAGGCTTGCATCAAATGCAAGTACATGGACTGTGTTGAAGTCTGCCCCGTGGATTGCTTCTACGAGGGCGAGAACATGCTGGTCATCAATCCGGACGAATGCATCGACTGCGGTGTGTGCGAACCCGAGTGCCCGGCCAATGCCATCCTGCCCGACACCGAAAAGGGCCTGGAGAAGTGGCTGGAATTGAACCGCAGCCTGTCGGTGACGTGGCCGAACATCACCCGAAAGGGTGAAGCACCGGCTGACGCAGAGGTCTTCAAGGACGAAAAAGACAAGTTCGAGAAGTATTTCAGCGACAAACCCGCGGCCCGCTAGGTCGCTTCGAGCAAGTCCTTTATTGTAGCATTTGCAACAGCCATGCAATTACTGCATGGCTAGACCGTTGCTGAAATGCAACATGAGGCGCGACTCTGCGCCAAATCTCTGATATGAGAGTGCGGCTTGAAGCGGTCCGGAGTGGGTCCGCCGCTCGCTCGGTGTCCACGTCGGTATCCGAAAGAAACTTACCGATGGCGCGACGCCGGGCCGAATACGCAGGGGAGCGTATGCGGTGGGTCGCGGTATTGCAGAAAGCGGGGCTGTTGTGAAGGGACTAGACGATATGGCCAAGCCGAAGAAGGCGCCCGCCAAGCCGAAGGAATATGCCTTCGAGAAGGGCGATTTCGTGGTGTACCCGACGCATGGCGTCGGCCGCGTGATTGATATCGAAGCCAAGGAGATCGCGGGTCACAAGCTCGACCTGTTCGTCATCTCGTTCGAGCAGGAGCGCATGATGCTGCGCGTTCCGGTGGCGAAGGCCAAGATTTCCGGCCTGCGCAAGCTCAGCTCGCGCAAGATCATGGAGAGCGCGCTGGTAACCCTGAAGGGCCGCGGCCGCGTGAGCCGCGCCATGTGGAACCGCCGCGCCCAGGAATACGAAGCCAAGATCAACTCGGGCGACCCTGTGTCGATCGCCGAGGTCGTACGCGACCTGCATCGCAATGCGGGCCAGCCCGACCAGTCCTACAGCGAACGCCAGATCTACGAAGCGGCGCTGGATCGGCTGGCGCGCGAGCTCGCCGCCGTCGAGCGCATCGACAAGGATCTCGCGACCCAGAAGCTGAACAGCGTCCTGCAGAAGGTCGCCTAGGCGGTCCTGGCCCGGAATGAGCTGAAAGGCGGCCCGACGCTTCCATGTCGCGCCGCCTTTTTCATGTCCCGCCTCCCGACCTTCGCCTCCCGATCCTTGCCCCTTGATCCTCGCCCCCTGATCCATGAGCACAGTCGCCTCGATCGCCCGCCTGCGTGATGGCGGTTCCACCTGGGCGCTGGGTGCCCTGAGGGGCGACGACGCCGCGCTGGAGCGGCTGGGCGGCGCCCTGTTGCAGCGCTGGCGGTCGGGCGACCGGCTGGTCGTGCTGGGCAACATGCTGGGCGCGGCCGGCCATACGCCGCGCACGATCGACCTGATGCTGCTGCTGCGCCGGCGCCTGCTGGCCAGGCGAGGCGCCGAAGTCGAGGATTTCGTCTTCCTGCGCGGTGGCCAGGAGGAGATGTGGCACAAGGTGCTGCAGCTCCAGTTCGCCCTGGCGCCGCTCGACGTGCTCGACTGGATGTTGGCGCGCGGGCTGGCCGACATCATCGAAGCCTATGGCTATTCGATCGCCGAGGGTCGCATTGCCTGCCGCAACGGGCCGCTGGCGATCGCCCGCTGGACCACCGGCCTGCGCGAGCGCCAGGCCCTCCAGCCCGGCCACAACGACCTGCTGAATGCCCTGTCGCGCGCCGCCCTCAGCGTCGACGGCCGCCTCGTCTTCGCCGCTACCGGCGTCGATCCCGGCCGCCCGCTCGGCGAACAGGCCGACGCCTTCTGGTGGAACGCCCAATCCGACGGCGCGCTCGACGAGGCTCTGGGCAAGGCGAGTGACGGTGGCTGGCCGTCCATCACGCGGGTGGTGCGCGGCGCCGGGCCGTCCAGGAACGTCGTACTGGAGGAAGCCCGCGTGCTGACCGTCTCGCGCGACACACCGGCGCTGGTGGCCCTGGATGCCGACGGCGCGGTGCTGGAGCGGATCGAGCCCTGACTACGGCTCGACGATCTTGATCTGTGCGCGGCTGCCGATGTCGGCCGGCGCCTGGGCGGCGTTCAGCACGAGCAGGCGTTCCATCTTGAGATCGGGATAGGGCATGCGTGCCGCGAGCTGTGCCGGGGTCGATGCCGCCGGCGAGACGATGCGCAGCCGGTAGGGCTGCAATGCCGCGGCCTCCGCCGGCGTGAGGGTGCGGAAGGTCTGCGCGGCGCGAATCATCGCCTCGACCTGCCGGTCCTGGCCCGCGCCCTCGCTCACCAGGGCGAAGTTGCACACCCGATTGCCTGCCCGGATGACGATGTAGCGCGCCTGGCCGAGGCCGGTGTCGGAGCCGCGCGGCCGGGCGCCGATCGCCGCCTCGTTGCCGTTGATCTCCGTGGCCTGGATGTCGGTGGGCGTCGGCTTCAGCCTGTTGCGCATCCAGTCGTCCAGCGAGCCCGACACCGGCGTGGGCAGGCAGGAGAACAACATCAGAGAACGGTCGCGGTCGACCGCCAGCACGCCGTCGTTGTCGTTGAGCAGACGGAAGCCCGGCGGGGCGGTGAAGGTGAGGCGCAGCGTCGGATGGAGGAAAGAGCGGCCACGGATGAAACCCTCGCTCGGCGAGTCGTCGACCGACATGCCGTCGATGGCCGCGAAGTAGCCCTTCTCGTTCGATTCGCCGGGTGCGTTCGCAAGCGGAAGAGCCGAGATCGCCGAAGTACGTTCGATCGGCACGGGATGTGTCGACGCGGCACTCGGCCGGTCGCCGATGTCGGGCGACTCGCCCATGATCTGCGCCTCGAGCGCGCTCTGCCGGCGCAGCCGTTCGATCAGCGAGGCCATGGCATCGCCGCGATAGCCGGCCTTGACGAGGTAGCCGAGGGCCAGGCGGTCGGCTTCGTGTTCCTGTTCGCGCGAATAGCGCCGCAGGGCGAGCAGGCCGTCCTGCGCCACCGCCCGGCCAACCGTGACGGAGCCGCTGGTGGCAGCGGCGTCGATGGCCGCGTCGAGTACGCCCTGGCGGACGCGCGCGCGCTGCGCGGCGTGGCGCTGAACCAGATGGCCGAGTTCGTGGCCGATCGCCGCGGCGAGTTCGGCCTCGTTCTCGAGCAGAGCCAGCAGACCGCGTGTGACGAAGACATAGGACTGCACCGCGTGCGCATTGGCGACCGGCGAATCCAGCACGACGAAGCGAAACCCGGTGACGCCCGCAGCGGCGACCACGCGCTGCCCCACCCGATCGACATAGGCCTGGAGGGCGGCGTTCTGGTCGGCCGGACCGACGAGCTTCTCGATGTCGCGCGGCAGGGCGGGGATGCCGCGTCCGGTCGCCGCAGCCGAGGCCGACGCCGACGTGGGCGGCGGCTCTGCGGACGTGCAGGCGACGATACCGGCCAGCAACGCGACCAGCGCCAGAATGCGGCGAATTTCCACGGATCCTCCTGCGACGGCTCGACCTTAGACGTTCGGCGGACGAGACGGCAATCGCCCGCAAGGCTGGCACGAAAGCCGCCGCTATGGCAGTGATGCCCTAAGGACAACCGCATGCCCCGTTCAGAGACTCCGCTACGTTCCGACCTGTTCCCCGAAGTCTCGCCCTACGCCAGCGGCATGCTGGCGGTCGATGGCCGGCACACGATCTATTGGGAGCAGAGCGGCAATCCCGAGGGTGTGCCCGTCGTGTTCCTGCACGGCGGACCGGGCGCCGGCTCGGCACCGGTCCATCGCCGCTTCTTCGATCCGCAATTCTATCGCATCGTGGTGTTCGACCAGCGCGGCTGCGGCCGCTCGATGCCGCTCGGCGAACTGCAGGACAACACCACGACCGATCTCGTGGCCGACATGGAAAAGCTCAGGACGCATCTCGGCATCCCGAGCTGGCTGCTGTTCGGTGGCTCCTGGGGCAGCACGCTGGCGCTGGCCTACGGCCTCAGCCATCCCGAGCGGGCGACCGGCTTCATCCTGCGCGGCATCTTCCTCGGCGCACGACCGGAGATCGACTGGTTCCTCCACGGCATGCGCACGATCTTCCCGGAGGCGTGGCGCGATTTCGCCGCGCACCTGCCGGCGGAGGAGCGCAGCGACCTGCTGGGCAACTATTATCGGCGCCTGATCGACCGCAATCCCGACCTGCACCGTCCGGCGGCGCGCGCCTGGAGCCGCTACGAGGCGGCCTGCTCGACGCTCTATCCGACGGTGCGCGCCCCGTTCGAGACCGACCATGGCGGCTTCGCGCTCGCTTTGTCGCGCATCGAGGCCCACTACTTCGCCAACGGCACCTTCGTGCCGGAGGGCTGGCCATGGGCCGATCTCGGCCGCATCCGCCACTTGCCCGGCACCATCGTTCAAGGTCGCTATGACATCGTCTGCCCGCCAGTGACGGCCGATGCGTTGGCTGGCGCCTGGCCCGAGGCGCGGTATGTCGTCGTGCCCGATGCCGGCCACAGCGCACTCGAACCCGGCATCCGCGCCGCCCTGGTCAACGCCACCGAGAGCCACCGTCTGTCGACCAGCGACACCGAACTCTTCGCCCCACGGTTTCCCTGGGACGCATAAAAAAGACCAAGCTGAGGAACGCCTGATCATGTCGTACGAACTTCCGCCAGAGCAGACCAGTGCCGCGGCCTGGTACGGCCCCGACATCGCCAAGCGCGACGACTGGCTGATGCCGCTTGGCTCAGCCGATGTCGCCGAGATCGAGGCGGCGACCCGGGCGCTGGTGGCGCGCGATGCCGACATCGCCGTACTGGCGCCGCAGGATTTTCCGCTGCCGACGCTCGGGGCCAGGCTCAGGTCGCGAGTCGATGACGAGGTCCTGAACGGCCGCGGCTTCCTGCTGCTGCGCGGCCTGCCGGTCGAACGCTGGTCGATGCGCGAAGCGGCAACGGCCTTCTTCGGACTGGGCGCCCATCTCGGCAGCGCCCGCTCGCAGAACGGCAAGGGTCACGTGCTTGGTCACGTGCAGGATCTCGGTCTCGACGTGAAGGATCCCAACGTCCGCATCTACCAGACGCACGAGCGGCAGACCTACCACACCGATTCCTGCGACATCGTCGGACTGCTCTGCCTCAAGACCGCGAAGTCGGGCGGCCTGTCGGCGCTGGTCAGCTCGACCACGATCTTCAACGAGATGCGTCGTCGCCGGCCCGATCTGCTGAAGTTGCTGTTCCAGCCGATCGCGACCGACCGGCGCGGCGAAGTGCCCGAGGGGCAGAAGCCGTTCTTCGAGATCCCCGTCTTCAACTGGCACCTGGGCTACCTGACCGCGATCTACCAGCGTCAGTACATCGACAGCGCCCAGCGCTTCCCCGAGGCGCCACGGCACACGCCCGAGCTGGTCGAGGCACTCGACATGTTCGACGCACTGGCCAACGACCCCGCGCTCAACACGTTCACGGAGTTCAAGCCCGGCGACGTGCAGCTCGTTCACAACCACACGATGCTGCACGACCGCACGGGCTTCGACGACTGGCCCGAGCCGGAGCGCCGCCGTCACCTGTTGCGTCTGTGGCTGGCGGCCGAGCGTGCCCGACCACTGCCTGAGATCTTCGCCCAACGCTACGGCTCGGTGACCATCGGCGATCGCGGCGGCATCATCGTGCGCGGCACCAAGCTGCACGCGCCGTTGCAAGCTGTGTGACCCAAGCTGTTTGACCGCAGTTGACCCGGAGCGGGGTCGTCCCTAAGTGAAAGTCGCCGGGCTGATCGACAGTCGGGCGATCAACAAAAGGGACACCACATGGCCAGCGATCCAACCGCGGGCGGCGCCCCGGCGGATATGCCGGTCGACCCCGACGACCTCGACATTCCGCCCCGGCCGGAAACCGCCGCCGAGTGGCAGCGTCTCGTCGAGCAGCTCCAGGCCGAGAAGGCCGACCTCCAGGACAGGCAGCTCCGGGCCCTGGCCGAGGCGCAGAACGTGCGCCGCCGGGCCCAGCAGGACGTGGAGAAGGAGCGCAAGTTCGGGGTCGAGCGCTTTGCCCGCGACGTACTTTCGGTGGCCGACAATTTCGGCCGCGCCCTGTCGGCCCTGCCGGCCGACACCAGTTCCATCGACCCGGCCCTGCGCAACGTCATCGTCGGCATCCAGGCGACCGATCGCGAGCTGCAGTCGGTGCTGGAACGCCATGGCGTCACCCGCATCGAGAGCCTGGGCAAGCCGTTCAACGCCGAATTCCATCAGGCCATGATGGAGGTCGAGAATGCCGACGTGCCGTCCGGAACGATCGTCCAGGAGCTGATCCCCGGATACCTGATCGCCGGCCGCCTGTTGCGCGCGGCCATGGTCGCGGTGTCCAAGGGCGGTCCCCTGATCAATCAGTCCGCGAGCCGTCCAGCCAGCGGCGAAAACTAGCGGAGGGCCGGCCTCGCCGGCCTTTCGTCGTGAATCCGCCGGGTAGTGCGCCAAACGGCACTTTCCAGCGGAGATTTTGGTCCTTAAGTCCATTGCAGGCAGCCAGACAGGACCTATATAGCCCCTGTCCTGACCCGGTTTTTCCGGCAGGTAACCATAGTACGGGGGCGGATCGGGCGCCTTTGGGTCCGGAACAGCCTGCCGAGGGAAGAGAGTAGAAATCATGGCGAAAGTCATTGGCATCGACTTGGGTACGACCAATTCGTGCGTCGCGGTCATGGAAGGCGGCGACACCAAGGTCATCGAGAATTCCGAGGGCGCGCGCACGACGCCGTCCATGGTCGCCTTCACCGACAGCGGCGAGCGGCTGGTCGGCCAGGCCGCCAAGCGGCAGGCCGTTACCAATCCGCTGAAGACCCTTTATTCCGTCAAGCGACTGATCGGCCGCCGCTTCGAGGACCCGATGGTCCAGAAGGAAATGGCGCTGGTCCCCTTCAATATCACGAAGGCCGGCAACGGCGATGCCTGGGTCGAGGCGAACAGCGAGCAGTACAGCCCGAGCCAGATCTCGGCCTTCATCCTCGGCAAGATGAAGGAAACCGCCGAAGCCTATCTCGGTGAAAAGGTCGAGCAGGCGGTCATCACCGTCCCGGCGTACTTCAACGACGCCCAGCGCCAGGCGACGATTGATGCCGCGTCTGTGGCCGGCTTCGACACCGAATGGGAGATCGAAGACCCGAAGACGCAGAAGAAGACCAAGCAGCG
>JABMNB010000316.1 GCA_013205335.1 Rhodospirillales bacterium | reverse complement strand
TTCGCTTTGATCGCGGGGGCGGAACGGATGCGGCCGCGCGACGATCGCGTGTCGCAGGCGCTGGCGGCCGCGGGCGTGGCGGCGCTCTACGGCTCGCTGCTGTCGGCCGTAGCGCTCTACGACATGATCTCAAAGGTGGCGGCCGGGGGCGGTGCGGCGGCCCTCACGGCCTTTGCCATCACGCTCTCGCTGCGCCACGGCATCCTCGTCGCCGCACTCGCCTTCGTCGGCGGCTTCCTGAGCCCCGCGATCATCGGGAGCGAGCAACCCAATACGCCGGTCCTGTTCGGCTACCTGCTGGCCATTGCCGCGGGCACCCTCACGGTGATCCGGATTCGCGGCTGGTGGATGCTCGGCTGGGGGGTGCTGGCGGGCTCGGCGCTGTGGACTTGTGTGTGGATGCTGGCCGATCCCGACCTGCCGGAACTGCATTGGGTCGGGCTCTTCCTGGTGGCACTCGCAGGGCTCTTCGTCTGGGCGTCCTGGCGGCGCCTGCAGGAGAGCGAGAACCCGGCAAAGGACGTGCTGGTCCTGGTCTGGGCCTCGCTGGCCGTCACCGGCGGCCTGCTCGTGCTGGCCATTGTGCAGGACAGCGGCGAGCAGACGGCCGGCTGGCTGGCCCTGGCCGTGCACGGGATCGGCATTTTCGCCTTCTCGCGCTGGGCGCCGCGTTTCCAGTTCTCCGCCGGCCTCGCACCGGCTTTGTCGCTGGCAGCGCTTGCCCTCTGGTGGGGGACAACGGGAGGCGCGCCGGCTGACTGGAATGCCGGCCGGTTCGGCTGGCTCGTGACCGGCTTCGGCGGGCTCTACGCGACCGCCGCTTTCGCCCTGCTGTGGAACGCGCCCCGACCGGGCTTCTGGGCCGCGCTGTCGGTGTCGGCGGCGCTGTCGCACTTCCTGCTGGCCTGGTACGTGCTGCGCGGCACGACGACGGGCGTGCCGTGGGGTTTGATCAGCATTGGCCTCGCCGCACCTTTCCTCGTGGGCGCAGAGCGTCTCACGCGGTGGCGCGGGACGATGCCGGGCGCCACCGAGGCGCTGGGCTTCCTGGCCGCCGGCGTCACCTTCTTCATCGGCGCCGCCATTCCACTCGAACTCAGTCGCGAATGGATCACCGTCGCCTACGCAATCGAACTGGCCGCGGTCGCCGCCATCTCGGCGCAGCTCGGTCTGGTGACCCTGCGCCGGCTCTGCTGGCCGCTGCTCGCCATCGTGGTCGTGCGCTTCGTCGTCAACCCGGAGGTCCTCAAGTATCCGATCGGCCTCACGCCGATCCTCAACTGGATGCTCTGGGGCTACGGCATCTCGATCGCCGCGCTGGTCGTGGCGCTGCGCTTCCTGCGGCCGACCGGCGACGTGCGGATGGTGCGTTCGGTCGAAGCGGCCGCGGCCTTTCTCACCTTCGTCCTGCTGACGCTGGAAGTGCGCAGCCTCTTCCAGCCGACGACGATGATGACGCCCGATGCGAGCTTCATGGAGCGGGCCTGCTACGTGCTGGTCTGGGGTGCGTTTGCGCTGGCGGCGCTATGGAAGACGGGGCTCGACGGCGACCTCGTGGCGCTGTGGGCGTGGCGCCTGAGCGGCGGCGTGGCCGTCGCGGTCGTCCTCATCGTCCAGGTGCTGGTCGCCAATCCGGTGTTCGAGCCAGCCGATGTCGGCCGGCTGCCGATCCTCAATGGCTTGCTGCTGGCCTACGCGATACCGGCGGCGATGGCGGCCCTGGCGCGCCGCTGGATCGATATCGAGCCCGACCGGCGGGTCGATCTCCTCGTCGAGGCGGCGGCGTCTATCCTGGCGTTCGCCTATGTCTCGTTCGAGGTACGCCACTTCTTCGATCCCGGCTTCGAGCGGCGCGGCTTCGACGCGCATGGTCTGGAACTCTATGCCTACTCGATCGTCTGGCTGCTGTTCGGCGTCGCCCTGCTGGCGCTGGGCTTCCTGCGGCAGGCGGGGGCGCTGCGGCATGCCGGCATGGTGCTGGTCTGCATCGTGGTCGCCAAGGTCTTCCTGATCGACATGGCGGGGCTGCACGGGCTGCTGCGTGTCTTCTCGTTCCTCGGCCTCGGCGCAGCGCTGATCGGCCTCGGCTACACCTATCGGCGATTCGGGTTCGACAGCAAATGACCGAAAACCTGTTCCCTGAGCTCGGCCTGTCGCTCGACGCGCTGCGGGCGCTGCAACTCGACCGGCTGCGTACCACCTTGCGCCACGCCTACGACAACCAGGCGCCGTACCGCGCCAAGTGCGAGGCGGCCGGCGTCCATCCCGACCAGCTCGCCAGCCTCGACGATCTCGCGCGCTTCCCCTTCACGGAGAAGGGCGACCTGCGCGACGCCTATCCCTACGGCATGCTGGCGATCCCGCGCGAACGCTGCGTGCGGCTGCACGCCTCCAGCGGCACGACGGGCCGGCCGACGGTCGTCGGCTACTCGGCACGGGATATCGCCACCTGGGGCGACCTGATGGCGCGTTCGCTGTTCGCCGGCGGCGCGCGGCCCGGCGACATCATCCACAATGCCTACGGCTACGGGCTCTTCACCGGCGGCCTGGGTGCACACTACGGCGCGGAGCGTCTGGGATGCACGGTCGTGCCGATGTCGGGTGGCTTCGGCGAGCGGCAGGTCCAGCTCATCCGCGAATTCGGTGCCCGCGTCGTTCTGATGACGCCGTCCTACATGCTGGCGATCGCCGACGAGTTCGAACGCCAGGGCATCGATCCGCGCGACACGGCGATGCGCATCGGGATCTTCGGCGCCGAGCCCTGGACCGAGGGCATGCGCACGGAGATCGAGCGCCGGCTCGGCATCGACGCCGTCGACATCTACGGCTTGAGCGAGGTGATGGGACCTGGCGTCGCCTGCGAGTTCGTCGAGACCAAGGATGGACCGACGATCTGGGAGGATCATTTCTATCCCGAGATCGTCGACCCCGCGACCGGCCGGCCCGTGGCCGAGGGCGAGCCGGGCGAACTGGTGTTCACGACGTTGTCGAAGGAAGCGATGCCCGTCGTGCGCTACCGGACGCGCGACCTCACGCGGCTGATGCCCGGCTCGGCCACGGCGATGCGGCGCATGGCCAAGATTACGGGCCGCAGCGACGACATGCTGATCGTGCGCGGCGTCAATCTCTTCCCGAGCCAGGTCGAGGAGCAGATCCTGCGCGACCCGGCGCTGAGCGGTCATTACGTCATCGAGCTCACGCGGACCGGCGCGCTCGACGACCTTCTCGTGAAGGTCGAGGCGCGCGAGATTCAGGAGCAGGCTGCCCTGGCCCGGTCGGCCGCCGAGCTCACTCGGCGGCTCAAGGGCATGTGCGGCCTCTCGGCCGAGATCGAGATTATGCCGCCGGGCACGATCGAGCGCTCGATGGGCAAGGCGCGCCGTGTGATCGACAAACGCCCGAAGGATTAGAGTCCCGACGCCAGCCGGATCCGGGCCCTGAGCAGCCCGGGATCGTCGGGAAGCTGGCTGGCTTCCGCCGCAAAGAGGTTCGATTGCGAAACCGGCGCAGCCGCCTTCGCGGGACCCGTCGAGGCTTCAACGACGACGGCAAGGGTAAGCAGAACAGCGGCGATCACCAGCATGGTCTGCTCCCCCGGAACGGTACCAATCTGAGAGTTGGATTTCCGGCTATTTGGGCTTTGAAGAGAGCACGGGATGGCACGGAAGGACTACACGCCTGAGCAGGCGATCGGGATGCTGCAGGAGGCCGGGGTACGGCTGGGCCAGGGCGAGCAGATCGGCAAGATCTGTCGGGGACCTGGGACATCGGAGCAGAGCTCCTATCGGTGGCGGCGCCGGAAGCTATCTTGCCGCCAGCCCGTGGCCTGCCCTACGCTCTTCTCTGGTCAGCCCACGGGCGGGCCAGAGCGGCCGGACTCTGACTCACGGACTGGCATCGCGACTGGGGGCAGACCACTTTGGTGCGAATGTTCGACTTTTTGCGACGATCTCGATATCGCGGGTACATCGACACGTTGAGCGATGGGTTCGTATCTGGTTGGGCGCACGACGGTGGTCGTCCCCGCGAGCGGCTCTCCATTGAAATCTATGCCGGTGGCATTCTTGTCGGCGTTGTGCGCGCGGATAGCTTTCGTTCGGATTTGGCTGTTGCTGGCATCGGCGACGGCAAGTTCGCCTTTTCTTTTGCCCTTCCCGCAGAGGTGGGCGACGGCGGTACCATTGCTGCCCGGGTGGCGAAAACCGAGTACTGGCTAGCCAACAGCAACCGCTATGGCACCGCCAACTCGCCGAGGCCCGGTCGAGGAGGGAGTATCCCGCCCAATTGGGCGCGCGCCCTTACCGACGACAGGGCGTTCAGGGAAGAACAGGCCATGCTGGGGCATTGCTGGACGCTTCTCGGGATTACTCCAGACCTGGAGAAGGATGGAGACTGGTTTCGTGCGACCCTGGGCGGTCGGTCGATTTTCGTGCAGAGATTCGGTGACACGATCAAAGGATTTGAGAATCGCTGCGCCCATCGGTTTTTTCCCTTGCGAACGTCCGACAAGGGGAACGGCCCGATCGTTTGTGGCTTTCACCACTGGCACTACAATCGAGACGGCCATGCGGTCGGGATCCCCAATTGCCTGGAAGTATTCGGCACCCATCCACGCGAGGTCGGCGCCAGACTGGTCGCTTTGGACATTGCCACCTGCGGATCTCTCATCTTCGGTCGGTTTCCAGGAGGGAATACCTCGGACAGCCTCGAGGACTATCTCGGTGAAGGCTTCCCCATCCTCGACGCGATGTGCGCGATGCCGGGGCGTCCACAGCGCTTGAACGGTGAGATTGCCGCCAACTGGAAACTGCCGATGGAAATCACGCTGGATGATTACCACGGTGTCGCGATCCACCACAGAAAGCGCCACGCGAAGAACAACGAAATTGCGTACTTCCGCTTTGGTATGCATAGCGCGCACTTTACGGGCCACAACGACACGCTCGCCTCGATGTCGGTGGCGTGCCGCGAGAATCGCTATGTTCCAAGCGATTACCGTATCTTCAACATCTTTCCCAATCTTGCTGTTTCTATCTCCAACGCACGACCTTACTGGTTTTGTCACGTCCAGCTGTTTGCGCCGACATCTCCAAGGCAAACGCACCATTTGGGGTGGCTTTTCCAGACAGGATTTCCAGCGAGGGAGCGCGCACTCGATCGCTGGATGCGTCCACTCTCGGACGTGATCCGCGCGCATCTCGTGCGTCACTTCACAAAGAAGATTGTCGAGGAAGATCGCCGGGCCTGCGAGCAGATGCAAACGATCGCCCATCAGTTTGAGGGCTCTCCGATACTCGGCGCGCAAGAGAAGCGTATTGAGTGGTTCGAGGAGGCCTATGAGGTTGCCATGTCGAGAGGCGAAGCGATAAGCGACACTCGCAGATAGAAGAGGTCGCCAACTCCGTCGTGGGTCAAAGGACTAAACCGCTCGCCCTGTGTCTTCGACGGTCCGATCAACGGCAAAAGCATCCAAGCCTACGGCCGCCAGTTCCTGGTGCCGACCCTCAGGCCGGGCGACGTCGTCGTCATGGACAACCTCGGCAGCCACAAAAGCTGGTCCGTCCGCGCCGCCATACGCACAGCCGGCGCCAAGCTCTTCTTCCTGCCGCCTTAATTCCCCGATCTCAATCCGATCGAGCAGGTCTTTGCCAAACTGAAGCCCCTCATGCGCAAAGCCGAAGAACGCACCATTGAAGATAGGTGGCGATGCAACGGACAACTCCTCCAATGCTTCGCTCCGAACGAGTGCGCCGCCTACATCAAAAATGCTGGATACGCTTCGACGTGGGACGGGAAGCCTCTAGAGTCCCGACGCCAGCCGGATCCGGGCCCTGAGCAGCCCGGGATCGTCGGGGAGCTGGCTGACTTCAGGCGTAATGAGGTTCGCCTGCGACACAGGCACCGATGCCTTTGCACGGCCCATCGAGGCGTCGATGACGACCGCAAGCGTGATCAGGGCAGCGGCGATCACGAGCAGGTCCAGCCACGAAAAGCGCGACTGCTGAAGTTCATAAGGAACGGCGATGGCCCGCTTCTTCTTTTGGCCGCTATTCATGATGGCCCCTTGCGAGAGTGTTATTGGCTGGGCTGGAATCGCTGTTTTATGATTCCGATTTCAGTCCGGGCGGCGCCCGCACTGGGGCGACACCAAGGAAGTTTGTGTCAGCTGTTTCCGATCGCAGCGCCGGCTACTGCCGCGAAGGTCAGGATCGAGGCGGCTATCACGAGGAAGTCGATCCAGCCGAGCGAAAGGCGACGGCGTTTCACGATTTGTCTCCCGCAGCGATGGCCGAAGAAGGCTTTGTGGATGCAAAGGGCGCACCGGTCTGCGCGAAAACGCCGCCCGCGAAGACCAGGATACAGATCACGACGAGCCCGGCATCGACGGTGGCGAAATTGCGGTGTGACATCGAACCTCTCGTTGTGTTCGTACAAGAACACTACGGAGAGGTGGCGGCGATCATCCCTTGCCAAAAATCATGCGCGCGGCGTGAGCAGGCCGAGTTTTGCCCGACCTGAGAATTTCAGACGTAAGCGATGCGCAGGATGTTGGTGGCGCCTGGTGTGCCGAACGGCACGCCTGCCGTCACGACCAGCCGCTCGCCTTCCTTGGCGATCTTCTGCTGGCGGGCCACACGTACGGCGCGCTGGACCATGTCGGCGAAGTTGTGCGCGTCCTCGGTCTGCACCGGGTGCACGCCCCAGGTGAGGGTCATGCGCCGCGCCGTGTCGATGTTCGGCGTCAGGCAGAGAATGCGCACGTCGGGCCGCTCGCGGGCCGCGCGCAAGGTCGTAGAGCCAGTGTTGGTGTAGGTCACGATCGCGGCAGCCGACAATGTATGGGCGCACTGGCGCGCGGCGGCGCTGATCGCGTCGGCGGTCGTTGCTTCGGGCTCATGACGGCTCGCATCCATCAGGCGGCGATAGAGCGGGTCGGTTTCGACGCTCTTCAGGATGCGATCCATCATCGTGACCGCTTCGAGCGGGTAGCTCCCGGAAGCGGACTCGGCCGACAGCATGACGGCATCGGTACCGTCGTAGACGGCGGTGGCCACGTCGGACACTTCGGCGCGAGTGGGCGTCGGGGCCTGGATCATCGACTCCAGCATCTGCGTCGCCACGATGGTCGGCCGGCCGGCGACGCGGCAGGCGGCAAGGATGCGCTTCTGCAGCGGGGGGACGGCCTCGGGCGGCATCTCCACGCCGAGATCGCCGCGGGCGACCATGATGCCGTCGCTCTGCTCGATGATCTCGTCGAGGTGTTCGATCGCCTGCGGTTTCTCGAGTTTGGCCATCACGGCGGCGCGGCCGGCCACCAGCTTCTTGAGCTCGGCAATGTCGTTGGCGTGCTGCACGAAGGACAGCGCCACCCAGTCGACGCCGAGCGACAGGCCGAACGCGAGGTCCTTGTGATCCTTCGGTGTCATGGGCGACATCGGAAGGACGAGGTTGGGCAGGTTGACACCCTTGCGGTCGCTGATGGTGCCAGGGACCTCGACCTCGGCGTCGATGGTCCCGGCGGCGTGACTCACGATGCGCAGGCGCACCTTGCCGTCGTCGATCAGCAGCAGTCCACCAGGCTTCGCGGCCTTGAAGATTTCCGGATGAAGCAGCGGGATGCGCTTGGCCGTGCCGGGGGCCGGGTCCATGTCGAAGCGGAGCTTCTGGCCCTTCTTCAGCTCCATCGGTCCCTTGGCGAAGGTGCCGAGGCGCAGCTTGGGGCCCTGGAGGTCCATCAGGATGGCGATCGGGTGCTTGTATTCTTTTTCCAGTGCACGGAGCTGCGCGACCCGCTTGCGATGATCCTCATGCTGGCCGTGGCTGAAGTTCAAGCGAAAGACGTCGGCGCCCGCCTCGAACAGGGTGCGCAGACGCTCGGTGGTTGCCGAGGCAGGGCCCAGCGTTGCCACGATCTTGGTGAAGCGGTTGCGCTGCATTGGACCAGCCTACTTCCCGGGTGACGACACTTTGAAGTCGCCCGCCTGCTCGTAGACCTTTACGACGGCCGCGTCATCCAGCTTGCCCCAGCCGGCGCCGGCGGCCGCCAGGAACAACTGATGGGCGGCAGCGGCCAGGGGAAGTGGCAATCGCAACTCGTGACCTGTGTCGAGCACCAGGCCGAGGTCCTTCACGAAGATCTCGACGGCGGACAGTGGCGAATAGTCGTCGTCCAGCATGTGCGGTACCCGGTTGCCGAACATCCAGGAATTGCCGGCGCTGGCCGAGATCACCTCGTAGACGGCGCGCGTGTCGGCGCCGGCCTTGGCCGCCAGCGCCATCGCCTCGGCGGCCGTGGCGATGTGCACGCCGGCGAGGAGCTGGTTCACCGTTTTCACCAGCGAGCCGATGCCCGCCTTGTCGCCGAGGCGGAACACCTTCGCCGAGGTGGCGGAGAGGATCGACTCCGCCGCCGCGTAGGCACCGGCGCTTCCCGAGGACATGAAGGTGAGTTCACCCGACTCGGCGCGTGCGCGTCCGCCGGACATCGGTGCATCCAGCAGAGCGTGGCCGCTTGCTGCGAGACGTTCGTCGAGCTTGCGGACGAACGCGGCGGGGCAGGTGGCGCACTGCATGACGAGGCCGCCCTCGCGCAGCGCGCTGACGGCGCCGCCCTCGCCGTAGAGGACGGCTTCGACCTGCTGGGCGTTGACGACGGCCACGATCACGACGTCGGCTTCTTTCGCCGCTTCGGCGGGCGTCGCTGCGGTCGCGCCGCCGGCGGTCGCGAAGGCCTCGCGCGCGGCGGCGCTCGGATCGACGCCGATCACCTTGTGCCCGTGCTTCAGGAGGTTCTTCGCCATGCCGAGGCCCATCGAGCCCAGGCCCACGAAAGCCACGACAGGCGTGTTCTTGTCGGTCATGGATCAGGCCTTGATGCCGTACTTCGCGGCCCAGCCGAGGCCTGCGCCGGTGGTCGTCCTGGGCTTGTACTCGAGGCCGACATAGCCATCGTAACCGAGCCGATCGAGCACATCGAGCAGGTAGAGGTGATTGACCTCGCCGATGTCGGGCTCGTTGCGGTCGGGATTGCCGGCGATCTGCACGTGCGAGGTGATGGGGAACAGGCGTTCCATCCGCTTCTGCAGATCACCCTCGGTGACCTGAAGGTGATAGAGGTCGAGCTGCAGGCGGAGATGCGGCGCGCCGACTTCCTCTATGATCGCCTTCACCTGGTCGGTCGTGTTGGTGAAGTAGCCGGGAATGTCGCGGTGGTTGATGGGCTCCAGCACGATGGTGAGGCCGTTCTTGGCCGTGCGGTCGCAGATCTTCTTGAGGTTCGAAACGAAGGTGCGATGCATCGCCTTCACGTCGGCCCCGGGCGCGATCATGCCCGACATCACGTGGAGAGTCCGGCACTCCAGGACCTGCGCATAGTCCAGCGCCTTGTCGATGGCCGCTGCGAACTCCTCTTCACGACCGGGCAATGCCGCCAGTCCGCGTTCGCCCTTGCTGGCATCGCCCGGTGGCAGATTGAACAGTGCCTGCGTGAGCTTGTGCTTCTTCAGCTCGGCGGCGATCTCCGCGGCCGGTGCCTCGTAAGGGAACAGGATCTCGACGGCCTTGAAGCCGTGCGCAGCCGCGGCGCCGAAGCGCTGCAGGAACGGCACTTCCTGGTAGATCCACGAGAGATTGGCGGCGAGCTTGGGCATTCTTCTTCCAATCAGGAGGGGTAGGCTTCTTCGACGTCGCGCACCTGGGCATCCGAGAGCATGCGCAGCTTGAAGCCCTGCAGCAGCAGGTGGAGCTTGGCCGTTTCCTCCAGCTCCTCGATCGCGGCAGCGGCAGCCGAAAGCGAGGTTCCCGCGACCACCGGGCCATGATTGGCCAGAAGCACCGCGCGATGGCCCTTGGCATAGTCGCGAATGGCGTCGGCGAGCTTGGGATCACCCGGCTTGAAGTAGGGCACCAGCGGCAGCTTGCCGACCCGCATCACGAAGTAGGGCGTGATCGGCGGCAGGGTCGTCTCGGCATTGTGATGGCAGGACGGGTCGAGGCAGGAGATCGCCACGGCATGCGTGCAATGGAGATGGACGATGGCGCCGTCCTTGGGACGCACGTCGTAGACCGAGCGATGCAGCAGCGCTTCCTTGGTCGGCGGATCGCCGGCGACGTGCTTGCCGGCGAGATCGATCTTGGAGAGCTGGCCCGGTTCGAGCTCGCCGAGCGACGAGTTGGTCGGCGTCATCAGCCAGCCATCGGCAACGCGCGCGCTGATGTTGCCCGAGGTGCCTGGGCAAAGGCCGCGCGCGGCGAGCTTGGCGCCCAGCGCGCAGATCTGCTCGCGCATCTTGGTCTCTGCGGTGCTCATAGCCGGTCGAATGCCTTTGTAAAGAAATCGGGAGCGCCGAAATTGCCGGACTTCAGCGCGAGCAGCAGGGGCTTGGCGCCGACCGAGGCGGTCCAGGGCACGCCGGGATCGATCTCCGGGCCGATGCGCAGCGCCGTCACGTCGAGGGCTCCCACGACGGCACCCGAGGTCTCGCCCCCGGCGACGACGAGCCTGCCCACGCCGGCCGCGACCAGGCCGCGGGCCAGCGACGCCATCGTCTCCTCGATCGCCTGGCTGGACTTGTCGATGCCGTACTTCGCCTGCAGCATCTTAACGGCCTCGGGCTTGTCGCTGGCCGAAAGCAGGATCGGCTCGTTTCCAAGTTTGCCCTTGGCCCAGTCGAGCGCCTTGCCGGCAACATCCTCGCCGCGGCAGATCGCATCGGTGTCGAGCGGCAGGTGCGCGCCCTTGAAGGCGGCGATCTGGCCGAGCGTTGCCGCCGAGCAGGAGCCCGCCAGCACTGCGGATGTGCCTTCGATCTGCGGAAGCGCATCGGCGCCGGATTTGTGAGGGAGCAGTCCGCGGCGGCGATAGGCGGCGGGCAGGCCCAGTGCAACGCCGGAACCGCCCGTGACGAGCGTGTCGTCGCCGATCGCTTCGCCGATGATGCCGAGATCGGTGTCGGCCACGGCATCGACCACGACATGTCGCACGCCTTCGGACGCGAGCTTGTCGAGCGATCCGCGCAGGACCGCCGAGCCGGACTGCACCTGCTTCAGAGCCACGAGGCCGACCTTATGCGGCGTCTGTCGTGCCAGTACGCGCACCAGGCTGGCATCCGTCATCGGCGTCAGCGGATGATGCTTCATGTGTGAGTCCGACAGCAGCACGTCGCCGACGAACAAATGGCCGAAGAAGATCGTGCGGCCGTTCACCGGAAAGGCAGGGCAATAGATCGCCTGCCTTGCTCCGAGTGCGTCGAGCAGCGCGTCGCCGACAGGTCCGATGTTGCCGGCGTCGGTCGAGTCGAAGGTCGAGCAATATTTGAAGAAGAAGCGCACGCAGCCCGCATCCTGCAGCGCCTTCAGTGCGGCGAGCGACTGGGTGACTGCGTCGGCAGCCCGCATCGAGCGCGTCTTGAGGGCGACGACGACGGCATCGACATCGTCGGGGATCGTGCCTTTCGCCGGCACGCCGATCGTCTGGATCGTACGCATACCGCCCTTGACGAGCATGCCCGCGATGTCGGTTGCGCCGGTGAAGTCGTCGGCGATCACTCCAAGAATGGCCATGGTCCGACGTTAGGCGATGACGGTCGCCGGCATCCAGAACTTTCGGCGCCGGGACCGCCGCCGGGCCTCGTCCTCGCCGTCGTAATGGTGCAACGGCGGTGCAGCATCCAACGCGTCGCGGATGTCGAGGGAATTGACGTTGACGATGCCGATCACGCCGTTTTCCTCTGGCATCACCGCGCCGACATAGGCGCCACAACGGGCGCAAAGCAGGTAATCGGTGATGCCCAGGCCGAAGCGGTAGCGCGAGAGGGTGCCGGGCGCGGCACGGAATTCCACCGCGCCGCCGCGATCGCCCATCGTGCGGGCTCCGTGGCGGCGGCAGAAGCTGCAGCCGCAGCGGCCGACCCGCATCTCCTCGGGCTTCTTTTGGGAGGTGAGCGCGATCCTGATCGCGCCGCAGTGGCAGGAGCCGGGATAGGTCGTCATGGCGCGATCAGGGTGACCCTGAAGTCGTTGACGTTGGTCCGCGTCGGGCCGGTGACGAGGCTGTCACCCAGCAATTCGAAGAAGCCGTGCCCGTCATTGTCGTCGAGCATCGCCTGCGGATCGCTCCCCTTTGCGCGCGCGCGGGCGAGCGTGTCGGGCGTGAATACCGCGCCGGCAATGTCTTCCGCGCCGTCGACGCCGTCGGTATCCGCCGACAGGCCCCAGATGCCCGCAGCGCCGTCTGCCGCGATGGCCTCGGACAGCAGGTATTCGACGTTTCGGCCGCCGCGGCCCTTGCCCCGCACCGTGACGGTGGTCTCGCCGCCGGAGAGAATCGCCACCGGCTTGCCGCCGCGCCTGGCGATCTCGAGGGCCTGCCGGGCGTGCCCGGCGCCCAGCTCACGCGCCTCGCCTTCGAGATTGTCGCCCAGCATCACGACTTCAACGCCATGCACACGGGCAACGGCAGCGGCTGCTTCGAGCGAGCGTTTCGGCGTGGCGACCATGATCGTTTCGACGTTGGCGAGGCGCGGATCGCCGGGCTTCGGCGTCTCCTCGATGCGGCCGGCGGCGCCCTCCTGGAGATGCCTGAGCACGGCGGCGGGTGGATCGAGCCGATACCTGGCCAGCACCCCGAGGGCGTCGGCAAAGGTCGTCTTGTCGGCGACGGTGGGGCCGGATCCGATGACGCCGGGATCGTCGTTCGGCACGTCGGAGATCAGCCACGACAGAACGCGTGCGGGCTGGGCGGCGATGGCGAGCCGGCCGCCCTTGATGGCCGAAAGATGCTTTCGCACCGTGTTCATCTCGACGATGTTGGCTCCCGACTTCAGCAGCGCACGATTGACGTCCTGCTTGTCGTTCAGCGTGAGGCCGGGGGCAGGCAGAGAGAGCAGGGCCGAGGCGCCGCCGGAGATCAGGCAAAGCAGGAGATCGTCGCCGCTGAGCCCCTGCACGCGCTCGAAGATGCGGCCCGCCGCCTGGCGCCCCCTGTCGTCGGGCACGGGATGGGCGGCCTCGACGATCTCGATGCGCTTGCAGGTTTCGCCATAGCCGTAACGCGTCACCACCAGCCCTTCGAGCGGATGCGGCCACTGGTCCTCGACGGCGCGTGCCATCGCCGCACTGGCCTTGCCGGCGCCGATTACGATCGTCCGGCCTTTCGGCGGCTGCAGCTTCGCGATGTACGGAGCAAGGCAGGTGGCGGGGCGAGCGGCAGCGAGGGCGGCATCGAACAGGGCGCGCAGCAGGGCGCGGGCGTCAGCGTCTTTCATTTGCGTGATCTTCGCACTATAGGGGCGCGATGCAACCGTTGCTCCGGCCGGGCGATCCGCCGCCGTTTACCGTCTTCAACGAACAGGGGAGGGCGCCGCTGTTGCTGCTCTGCGATCACGCCAGCAAGGCGGTGCCGCAGGCGCTGGGAGACCTCGGACTTCCAGAGAGCGAACGGGCGCGCCACATCGGCTGGGACATCGGCGGGCTGGACTCCGCGATCGAGCTTGCGAAAATTATCGATGCCCCGCTGGTCTCGTCCGGCTATTCGCGACTGGTGATCGACTGCAACCGGTGGCCTGGGGGAGAGGGCTCGACGCCGGAGATCAGCGACGGAACCGTGGTGCCCGCCAACAAGGACCTCACCAGGGAACAAGTCGACGCAAGGGCCGAAGCCTGCTTCTGGCCCTACCATCGCGAGGTCGACCGTCTGCTCGATGCCATGACGGAAGGCGGCCGTAAGGTCTGCCTGCTGGTGATGCACAGTTTCACGCCGGTCATGAAGGGCTTCGTCCGCCCCTGGCATGTCGGTGTGTTGTGGAACGACGATCCGCGCCTTCCCGAGCCGCTGCTGACCGAGCTGCGTCGCGATCCGACGCTGGTGGTGGGCGACAACGAGCCCTATTCGGCACGCGCGACCTACGAATACACGCTGACCGCACATGCGCGGTCGCGGGCGCTGCCCCATTGTTCGCTGGAGGTGCGCCAGGATCTCATGGGCACGCCGGACGATGCGCGGGCCTGGGGCCGCAGGCTGGCACCCGCGATCTCGACCGCTGTCAAAAAAGCCCTCTCGCAGGTCGCAGGGGCGTCTGGTTAAGCCTGCCGACCGAGCCTATATCCGAAACAAGGCATCGGCCTGCACCCCCAGGAGGCGATCATGGATGACAAGACCCGTACCGAACTCGAAGCCGCCGCCTTCCGGCGGCTGGTATCGCATCTTCAGGAGCGCACCGACGTCCAGAACATCGACCTGATGAACCTGGCAGGCTTCTGCCGCAATTGCCTGTCGCGCTGGTATCGCGAGGAGGCAGGCAAGCAGGGCATCGAGATCGCAGATCCGAAAGCCCGCGAAATCGTCTACGGCATGCCTTACGAAGATTGGAAGGCCAAGCACCAGAAGGACGCTTCCAGTGCCCAGAAGCAGGCCTTCGACAAAGAGCAGCACAAGCACGGCTGATGCAAGCAATGCCAGCACCGGCTGGCCGTCCCCGTTATCCCCATCATTCATCGCATCGACGTCATTGAGCTGACATGGCCGCTCCTCCTATGGTCCGGTCCTTGAGACCAAGGAGTAGGGACATGCCGGACGGCAGCAGCGTTTCCAAGAAGACCAAGGCCGGCCCGGTTTCCGCGGACCGCCTGAAGAGCTTCGTCGAGCGCATCGAGAAACTCGAGGAAGAGCGGAAGGCCATCGGCGGCGACATCAAGGACGTCTACAGCGAGGCCAAGGGCGTCGGCTATGACGTCAAGACGATGCGCAAGATCGTGTCGCTCCGCTCCATGGACGCCGCCGATCGTGCGGAGCAGGAGACGCTGCTCGACGTCTACAAGCATGCCCTCGGGATGGTCTGAAAGAGTTCGGCTGAAAACGGGAATTTGATTTCGCACGGCTGACGCAGGCGCTAGGGTTCCTCACGGCACAATGCTCCGGACTGAAGGAGCTAGCCGAGGAGGAGCACCATGCGAAACACGGTCATCACTGGCGTTTGTGTTGCCTTGAGTCTCGGCGCCGTGCAGGCGCACGCACAAATTGCCGTTTCCTCGAACGATCACAAGATCACCCAGGAGAACGGCGTCAACAAGAACGTCGCCAATCCGCCGCCCGACACGATCACGATCATGGATCTGGGCGCCCTGCCGGTGAAGGTCGTGGGCACCGTATCGAATGTGCCGGGCAGCGTCGTAGGCCCTCCGCTCTCGGTCGCAATCACCCCCGACGAGTCGATCGCCCTGATCGCCTCCTCGTCGAAGCTCGATCCCGCAGATCCGACCAAGCTTACCCCGGACGATCGCGTGACCGTCGTCGATCTCAAGGACCGCAAGATTCTCGGCACGCTGATTACCGGCCCGGGCGCCGCCGGCATCTCGATCACCAGGGACGGCAAACGCGCCTACGTCGCCAACCGCATGGCAGGCTCGATCTCGATCCTCTCGATCGACGGCAAGGACGTGAAGCTGGTGAAGACCGTGCCGCTGATGGACGCCAAGACCCTGCTCAGCCACATGGCGGTATCGCCCGATGGTGCGACGGGCGTGGTGACGCGCAATGGCGACGCCAAGGTCGAGCTGATGAAGCTGGGCGGCGACAGTGTCACCTCGTCTTCGGTGCTCGATGTGGCACCGCGACCCTATGCCGTTTCGGTGACGCCCGACAGCAAGGCCGCCGTCGTGGCAAGCCTCGGCGATCCCAAGGCCAACGGCATCCTCACCGTGATCGACCTCGCCAGCGGCAAGATCGTGGGTACCGCCGACATCGGTCATGAGAATCTCGAGGGCATGATCATGTCGAGCGATGGCCGCTGGATCGCGGGGGTCGCGCATGCCGGCTCGACGCGGCCCAAGGATGCACCGCAATACAAGCCCAACGGGATGCTCGTGCTCTACAGGCTCGACGGCACGGGGCTGACCAAGACCGGCGAGGCGCCGATCGGCGGCTGGTCGCAGGGAGCATCCTTCTCGCGCGATGGCTCGGTCATCGTCGTTCAGAACATGAACGAGAAGAACCTGCAGGTGTTCAAGAACGACAACGGCAAGATCACCGACACCGGTCAGAAGATCGATGTCGGAGGCGGTGCCGCGGCCGTGAGGAGTTCGACAGACCGATGATCCAGAGGCGTACCGTACTCAAACTCCCGCTCGCCGCCCTTGTGGCGGGCGGGGTACCGGCGGCACAGGCCCAGACCTTCCCGTCGCAACCCGTACATATCGTCGTGTCGTTCCCGCCCGGGGGAGGCACGGATGCGCTGGTCCGGGCGATCCAGGAGCCGATGCAGAAGGCTCTGGGCGGCACGGTGATCGTCGACAACAAGGGCGGCGGCGGTGGCAGCATCGCCCATGAATTCGTGGCCAAGCAGCCCGCCGATGGCCACTGGATGGTGGTGGGTGCAAACAACCTGCCGCTCTATCCGCACATAGTCGCCAAGCTCGGCTTCGACGCGAAGACGGCCTTCGCGCCGATCGGCTTCATCGCCAAGCAGGAGTCCGTGCTCGTCGGCAGCCTCGATGCCCCCTGGCCGGACCTCAAGGCGATCATTGCGGCGGCGAAGGCAGCGCCGGGCTCGGTGCAATACGGCACGGCGGGGCTTACGACACCGATGCATCTTTCCGCCGAGCAGTTCGCGATGCTGAACGGCATCAGGCTGACGCATGTGCCGTTCCGCGGGACCGGCCCCCTCGTGACCGATCTGTTGGGCGGCCACATCAAGCTCGGCATGTCGAGCATCACCAGCGTCGCGCCGCAGATCGCGGCCGGCAAGCTGAAGCCCTACGCGATGGCGTCGCTGGAGCGCTCGTCGGTCGCCCCGACCGTCCCGACCTTCAAGGAGTTGGGGGCCGGCGACGTCGATGGCACGATCGTCTACACGCTGCTCGCCCCCGCGGGTACGCCGCCCGCTGTGGTGATGCAGCTGAACCGGGCGCTGAACGCCGCCGTGTCGACGCCCGGGCAGAAGGAGGATCTGGCCAAGCGTGGCTTCGTGGCCATCGGGGGCACGCCGCAGGAGCTCGAGGACTGGCTGAAGCGGCAGGAATCGATCTGGGTGCCGGTGCTGCAGGCTGCCGGCATCAAGCCGGAGTAGCAAACAGCTTGCGTCCCGGTCGTGCTGACGCAATCTTGGTTCAGGTCAATGCTGGAGACCGGCCGTCTCTTTACCGTGAAGGCTAAGGGGGAAAGGGGTCCCATGCGTTCCATTCTCGTCACCGTCGATGATACGCCGTCCGCCGTCGCCGCCAGGAGGCTTGCAGTTGCATTGGCTCGACAGTGCGGCGCCCAGGTGAGAGGCGTGACCGCACTGGATATCAGCGACCTCGATCGCGTCGAGCCGGTTCCGATCGGCGGCCTGCAATACGCCTATGACCGGTTGCAGCATCGCAAGAAGCTGGCGGACGAACGACGCGCAAGAATCTCGGAGCTGCCGGACGTGTTCCGGCGTTCCCTGGCGGACGAGGGCATGGACGCCGTGTGCTCCACGATGGAAGCTGACGTGCGCGATGGATTGCTTCGAATGATCGAGACGTGCGACCTCGTCGTTACCGGCCGGGATGCCGAGTTTCATCTCGAGGCGGTCGAGGGCGTGACGCCCCTCGTCCACCACATAATCGCCAATGGGTGCCGTCCGGTCGTGGTGAGCGGTCCCCAATGGATCGAGAAGGGGCCCGTCCTGGTGGCCTACGATGGCAGCGCGCCGGCCGCGAAGGCGTTGCAGGTCGCGACGCTGATGGGGATTTTCGGCTCTTCCGGTGCTCGCATCCTGTCGATCGGGCGCGAGCAATCGGCCGCCCTGTCCGTTGCCGAACGAGCCCGTTCGTTCCTGGCTCTGCACGGTGTCGATGCCGACCTCGAGGCGGTCGCAACGACGGAGAACCCGGCCGATGTCCTCCTGAGGCGCGCTTCGGAGACGGGTGCGCGGTTGCTCGTCATGGGGGCCTTCGGTCATCGTGGTTTCAGGGAGATTCTCTTCGGCTCCACGACCCGGCACCTGTTCGACAGCGCTCCGGTCCCGCTCTTCATCTATCACTGAACGGGCGGGCGTCCGCCTCCGCGGTTGACCCAGATCAAGGGCAGGCGCGCGGTCCTTCTCCAGAATTGCACAGCCTGTGAGGAGAGGCGGTCGGCCGGCCCTCACGGTGGGCTCAGTCAACTGGAGGCGCGAAATGATCACGACCCGCAGGACTTACATGCCGTTGGCGACCTATCCTGAAGCGGCCGCAGATGAGGCCGTCCTGGCGGCTGCCGGCTTCGCCATGTCGCTGGGAGGCGCGCTCGAGGTCACGACCTTCGCCGTCGACATTCCACGGGTGCCGTCGCCGTTGGCCAGCTTGCTGATCGACATTCCCGGTCTGGTTCAGGCGGCAGAAGACAAGAGCAAGTCCGAATGCGCCCGCCTCCAGAGCCTGATCGGCGGGCTCGGGGCTCCGCCCGCCGTGAACTGCACGAGCCGGAAGATCCTTCTGAGCGGGCTCCTCGATGCGGCTGCCGCCGCGGCTCGATACTACGACCTGGCGGTGCTTCCCTGGTCCAGGGAAGAGGCTTCCGCCCAGCATCTGATCGAGGCCGTCGTGTTCGGGTCAGGTCGGCCAACCATTCTGGTGCCGAGCTCCGCCCGGCCGGCCGCCCGGCTGGACCATATCGCGATCGCGTGGGATGCAAGCCGGGTCGCCGCCCGCGCGCTCGGCGATGCCCTTCCACTTCTGGCAGAAGGTGGTCGCGTCACGGTGTTGACGGTCGGCGATGAGAAGCCTCTGGCTGGAGCAACTCTCGCCAGCCTTCTTGCTTCCTCGCTGGAGAAGCGGGGGGTGAAGGCACATCCCATCGAGATCACTCTCGGCGAGAGAACGATTGCCCAGGCGTTGCAGGAGAAGGCCCTGGCGGAGGGGGCGCAGGTGCTTGCGATGGGAGGGTTCGGCCATTCCCGCGTCCGCGACTTCGTTCTCGGCGGCGCAACCACGGGTGTGTTCGCCGAACTTCGCCTGCCGGTGCTGCTCTCGCACTAACCCCCGAGGGAGTTCACGATCGTGCGGAAGTCGATGTCGGCAGACTCGGGGTCAAGTCCCGCGGGACGGCCCGACGCATCAGGGGGCGTCGATACGCAAATCGACGTGAGACCGGGTGCGTCCCGCGCTCAAGCAGATCGTTGAAACTCGGAATCCTGGCGAACAAACGAAACAAATGAAATAAACGAAATAAATGAATTGGATGTCGCACCCTCCTGAATCAGGACCGTGGCGGCCGTTGACGGGGCACTGTTGCTCGCCGGTACTTCCGAAAAGCCATTGTTAACAGCCTATTAGAACCAGATGTTCATCGGCAGGCCGTAGCGGTCACGCTCTTGCTCCGGTCCCAGGCGCGTCGCTGCACCTCGTGCGATCAGGAGGGCCGTGCGGCAGACGGCCATGGCATCGAGCACGTCGTCGCGGGCCGCACCGGGGAGCGATCGCGGCTGCCACGGGAAGCCGTGGCGTTCGAGCAGATGGAGGCGCTCGGCAAAGCCTTCGGGCCGGCGCTTCTTGCTGAGCACCGGCTTGCCCGCGTTCATGCGCGCAAAGGCGAGTTCGGGATGGGCCTCGCGGACGACGCATTGCAGCCTCGGGCTGCCGCGCAGAAGCGCGTCCAGTTCGCGCAGCTTGGGAAAGAGATTGAAGGCTTGCTGCGTCAGTCCGGCGCCCAGTTTCTTGCTGGTGGCGTTGGCCTCGGCGTAGCTCGAGCAAGCAAGCGCCGGACGACATGGGCTTGGGAATACCGAGCTCGTTTTGCCTGGGAGCAGCGCCCGCGCCAGACTCTCGCAGGTGCGACCTGGACGGGGGGCATCGGTGAGGCCGATCGGCATGTCGACGGCCAGAATGGAAAGACCCTCGCAGGCGTCTGCGAGGGACTTCACAACTCTTACTTCCAGGGAATTGTCGGTGTCGCGCCGGCAGACAACCCAGCCGGTACGGCAACCGTCGGCGCCTCCGACGATCAAGGGAGGCTTACCAGGAGGCCATCTCGGCCTTGAGGTTGCCGTCCAGCGTGGCGAGGAAATCCTCGGTGTTCAGGTAGGGCTGGCTCATGCCGATGAGGAGCGCGAGATCCTTGGTCATCATGCCGCTTTCGACGGTTTCGACGCAGACCTTTTCGAGCGTCTCGGCGAACTTCACCACGTCCGGCGTGCCGTCGAACGTGCCGCGATACTTCAGGCCTTGCGTCCACGCGAA
>JABMNB010000315.1 GCA_013205335.1 Rhodospirillales bacterium | reverse complement strand
GATGATCGACAGCGGCCTTTTCGGCGTGATCCAGCCGGATGCTGCCAAATGGGGCGGCCATTCGGGCTGCCTTCCGGTCGCCCGCGCGGCCCTGGCTGCCGGCCGCACCTACTGCCCACACTTCCTGGGCGGCGGAATAGGCCTGCTCCACTCGCTCCACCTGCTGGCAGCGGTGCGCGGTCCCGGCCTGCTGGAAGTCGACGCCAACCCCAATCCCCTGCGCGAGTGGGTGTTGCAGGACGTTTTTTCCGTCCGTGACGGAAGCGTCAGCCTTCCCGGCGGGCAAGGACTCGGTCTAGAACCTGACATCAAGCCGCTCATCAATCTAAGAAGTCTGCATATCGAGCGGCGTGCGTAGGAGAGGAAACGCCATGCTGGGTTTGATGCAAGACCGTCCGCTGCTGATCTCGCAGATCATCGACTATGCCGCCGCCGCCTATCCCGACGTCGAGATCGTGACCCGCACCGTCGAAGGTCCGATCCACCGCTACGGCTACAAGGACGCGCACCGGCGCGCCAAGCAGCTGGCGGAGGTCCTGCAGGGACTCGGCATCAAGCTCGGCGACCGGGTCGGCACCATCGCCTGGAACACCTACCGGCATTTCGAGCTCTACTTCGGCATCTCCGGCATCGGCGCGGTGCTGCACACGCTGAACCCCCGCCTGGCGCCCGAGCATGTGGCCTATATCGCCAACCATGCCGAGGATCAGATCCTCTTCGTCGACCTGAACCTGATGCCGATCGTCGAGGGCGTGTGGGAGCAGCTCAAGACCGTGAAGCATGTCGTGGTCATGACCGACCGCGCCCACATGCCGAAGTCTTCCAAGGTCCCCAACCTGCTCTGCTACGAGGAGCTGATCGCGGACAAGTCCGGCACGCTCACGTGGCCGGAGTTCGACGAGAAGACGGCCTCGTCGCTTTGTTATACGTCGGGCACGACGGGCAACCCCAAGGGCGTGCTCTACTCGCACCGCTCGACCATGATCCACTCGATGATGATGTGCTCAGGGCCCGTGCTGGCACTCGATCCCGACACCACCATCCTCCCCGTGGTGCCGATGTTCCACGCCAATGCCTGGGGCCTCGTTTATGCCGGCCCCTTCTGTGGCACCAAGCTGGTCTTTCCGGGCTTCAAGCTCGACGGCGCCAGCCTCTACGAGCTGCTCGACACGGAGAAGGTGACGCTTTCGGCCGGCGTGCCGACCGTGTGGCTGGCGTTGCTCGATTACTGCCAGCAGAACAAGCTCAAGATGGAGTCGGTCAAGCGCACCTTGATCGGCGGGTCGGCCGTGCCCTACGCCATGATCGAGCGCTTCTGGAAGGAACATGAGATCGAGGTCGCCCAGGGCTGGGGCATGACCGAGATGAGCCCGCTCGGCACGCTGACCCGCTTCAACAGGGGCGAGCGCGACCTGCCCGACGCCGAGCGCTTTGCCATCACCGCCAAGCAGGGCCGTCCAGTTTTCGGCTGCGAGATGAAGATCATCGACGATGCCGGCAACGACCTGCCGCTGGACGGCAGCGTCTCGGGCAACATGGTCGTGCGCGGTCCCTGGATCGTTAGCGGCTACATGAAGGGCGACGGCAAGAGCCAGTTCCTCGAGGATGATTGGTTCCATACCGGCGACGTCTGCAAGATCGAGAGCGACGGCTCGGTCGTCATCACCGACCGCTCCAAGGACGTCATCAAATCAGGCGGCGAGTGGATCAGCTCGATCGACCTCGAGAATGCCGCCATGGGCTGCCCCGGCGTCGCCGAGGCTGCGGTGATCGGCGTCGCACATCCCAAGTGGGACGAGCGGCCCCTGCTGATCATCGTGCGACGACCCGAAGCGACCGTCGCCAAGGACGATGTATTGAAGTTCCTCGACGGCAAGATCGCCAAGTGGTGGATGCCGGACGACGTGCAGTTCATCGACGCCATCCCGCACGGCGCCACCGGCAAGATCCTGAAGACGGCGTTGCGCAAGAAGTTCGAGGACTACAAGCTCCCGACCGCCTGAGCGGCGCTCTCCCGGGACTGACGCAGCTCGGCGACCGCATGGCGCGTCACCTGGAAGGCGCCGATCAGGGCGAGGCCGGACATGATCGCGGCCACGACATAGTCCGGCCAGCCAGTGCCCGAGCCGAACACGCCCGCCGCCGCGACCAGCACGGCGACGTTGCCGATCGCGTCGTTGCGCGTGCAGATCCACACGGAGCGCATGTTGCTGTCGCCCTCGCGCCAGCGATAGAGCAGCAGCGCCACGCCGAAGTTGGCGGTCAGCGCCAGCGCGCCGACCAGGCCCATCACCGGCGCCGCCGGTACCGTACCGGCCAGCGCGTGGTTGACGGTGGTGATCGCGACCCACAGGCCGAAGACGCCCATGCTGGCGGCCTTCACCAGCGAGGCGCGGGCGCGCCACCGGATCGCCATGCCCAGCACGAACAGGCTGATGCCGTAGTTGCCGGCGTCGCCCAGGAAGTCCAGCGAGTCGGCCAGCAGCGACACCGACTGCGCCGCGAAGCCCGCGCCAATCTCGATGACGAACATCGCGAGGTTCACCGCCAGCGCGACCCACAGGATGCGACGGTAGGCGGGTGACGCCGCCGCGGCCGAGCTGTGGTCATGGCTGTGCCCATGACCCTGATCGTGACCATGACTGTTGCAGCCGGCGCTCATCTCAATGCTCCGTGATGTGGGTGACCATGTCCTCGACCATACGGCGGACATGCAGGTCGTCCGCCTGGTAGTAGACCTGCTTGCCCTGACGGTCGGCCCGCACCAGGCGCGCTCCCTTCAACAGCCGCAGGTGATGACTCACCAGCGACACCGAGAGGCCGAGCCGGTCGGCGATGTCCGACACCGCGAGCGGCGTGCGCAGGCAGGAGACCACGATCTTCAGCCGGGTGGGATCGCCCAGCAGTCGAAACAGGTCGGCCAGCGCCACCGCGTGGTCGCCTGACAGGAGGGTTTTCTTTGACTTAGACATTTGAACAACTGTTCAAATGTATGATCCACGACCGGGCCTGTCAATCCGCTGTAATTGTTACGTTATCTCCTCCAGTGGAACTCGAGAGCCACGACCAGATGATTCGGGCGGCGTGACCATCCCGCGGGCCGAATCCTGCAGACAGATATCGAAGAAGCCTCGAAAGTGCCCCATCTCGCTAATGCTGCGCCGCGGCGAAGGGCGGCAGGGCATGCTGCATTGCGAGCCAACTTGATAAAATGCTACAGGTCCATCTCGCCGCTCGTGGCTTTCCGCGCTAGCCTGCACCGATCATGGTCAGGAACATCCGCCCCCTCGATCCGCAGAGCCGTCCGTTCTTCGCCGGCGAAGTCTCGGGCATCGACCTCACGCATCGGCTGAGCGACGCGGAAGTCGCGTTCATCCATGACGGCATGAACCAGTACGGTGTGCTGGTGTTCCGCGACCAGAAGCTCGACGACGAGAGCCAGCTCGCCTTCAGCCGTCAGCTCGGTCCGCTCGAACAGGCGACCGGAGACATCATGCCGCCCGAGGAACGGCGCATGAGCATGGACCTCAACGACATCTCCAATCTCGACCGCAACGGCAACGTGCTGGCGCGCGACGACCGCCGCCGCCTGTTCAGCCTGGGCAACCAGCTCTGGCATTCCGACAGCTCGTTCAAGGAAGTACCGGCCCTCTATTCCCTCCTGTCGGCGCGCACCATCCCGTCAGCCGGCGGCAATACAGAATTCGCCGACATGCGCGCGGCCTACGATGCGCTCGACGAGGCGACCAAGCGCGAGGTCCAGGACCTGATCTGCCTGCACAGCCAGATCTATTCGCGCGGCATGCTGGGCTTCGAGGAGTTCACCGAGGCCGAGCGCGTGAAGTGGGCGCCGGTGCGCCAGCGCCTGGTGCGCCGCCATCCGGGCTCCGGGCGCCTGTCGCTCTATATCGCGAGCCATGCCGGCGGCATTGACGGCTGGCCGATGCCGGAGGCACGCGCTTTCCTGCGCGACCTCACCGAGCACGCCACGCAGCGTCCGTTCGTCTACGCCCATGTCTGGCGGCCGTTCGACTTGGTGATGTGGGACAACAGGGCGACGATGCACCGCGCGCGCCGCTTCAACTCCACCGAAGTGCGCGACATGCGCCGCACCACGCTCACCAACATCGTCTCGAGCCTGGAGCAGGCGCCCTAGACGATGCGTCTGCAGTTCCTCGGGTCCGGCGATGCCTTCGGCAGCGGCGGACGGTTCAACACCTGTTTCCACGTCGAAAG
>JABMNB010000314.1 GCA_013205335.1 Rhodospirillales bacterium | reverse complement strand
GAGCAAGCCGATGATCGACTGGCTGCAGGCGCAGGCGACGCGGCCCGCATTCACCTGCCGCGTCCACTGGAAGCCGGGCACGATCACCATCTGGGACAACCGGCGCACGATGCACAACGCCATCAACGACTATCACGGCATGCGCCGCCACATGAGGCGCCTGACCTCCGGCCCGACGAATCCTGTGTGATGAGCCGGCTGATGGGGGCGTGATCGGGGACGGAGGGGGCAGCTCTCCATGGTCCCGTCGGCACCCGGGGCGAGCACGATCTCCCTGACCTGTGTGAGCAGGTTCGCACCGACGGGAACGCCCCTCTTCAGACACTGGGCGGCAATGCGGCGCCCGGGACGATCGAGGCTCGCGCTGATCGCGGCCTGTGAGAACGTCCGGTGCGGACCGTCGTGCGCGAACCGGTTTCCAACCACGGCCGTCTGGCCGGAAGCGGGAAGAGACGGCCTCGGCCTCAGGCCAACCAGCCGCTGCCGTATGAGCTTGTGAAGTCGAACTGCACGAGGAGGTCGTTGTAGTCGCGATCGCCGCCGCCCATGAGATCCTCCCAACCCCACGTATTGAGGCCGTAATTCCAGAGGTGGCCCTGGCCATCCGGATTGGCCTGCGAGAAGCCCCAGAAGGTGCTGCTGCTGCTCTGATTGGCAAGCGTCATGGCAATCAGGTCGCCGGAGTCGACGTCGAGAAGTGTGTTCTCGCCATAGGCGCCGTAGCCTGGGCCGCCCAGAAATGTTCCACCGGACGCAATCTCGTACATCCGGGCCTGCGCCGCGGCACCATAGCCTGCCGAGCCTGGTGCCAGGCCGCCGATCGTGCCGCCATAATCGTCGACCCTGTAAAAGCCCACCGCCACCGTATCCTGGCCGCCCTGGCGCACCCTCACGATGGCAGTCTGATCGTCGAGGCCGCCGACCGTCTCCGCCACCGCCACGGCGCGGGCCACGCGCACGACGCCGGTGTCCGACATGAAGTCGGCAAAGCCGAAGTCGGTCGTCAGCGTACCCTGGATCGCGGCAGCGCTGTCGGAGTTGATGCCTACGGTGAGGCTTGCACCCGATGCGGCCGAGTACTGGGTCACTGCCCCCTGCGACTGCTTGTCGAACATCACGACCAGGGCGGGATCGAAGTCGGCTTGCAGCGCCTGCTGGGCGAAGCCGCTGGTCCATGCGAAAGCAGCCGAGGCCCCGCTGAAATAGCTCAGGCTGTTCGAGCCAATGTCGATACTGACGTTGGCGCCGCCGGGCGACATGGTCTGGAAGAGCAGAGTCTGGTTCGCGCCACTCGTCCAACCGCCATTGGTCGAATCCAGGATGTCCGACAGGCCCGCGTACGAGATCTGGGAATGCGCAATCGAGGTCAGCGCGCGTCCCAGCAATACCCCGTTGGGAGATCCCAGTCCCGTCGCCAGGTCGTAACCGTAGGCAGCCGAGTAACCGAAGCCCGTGGCGTCGATGGTGACACTCCCGGTTCCGGCGAAATTGACAGTCGAATAGGTGCCCGGCGTTGCGTACAGGAACGACGATGTGTTGTTGCCGATGGAGATGTCGTTGAAGGACGCGGGCGCCACCGCCGCGGCGATGTACAGCAGGTCATTCATGTAGCCGAGGTTGGGAAGTTCCTGATCCTGGAAGATCGCATTGAGCTGGACGGCAAGCGAAGTCCAAAGTGGCGAAGCCGCGCTGGTGCCATCGTCATAATGGGTCCCCAGCATGTCGGCCGTAGGCACCGTATAGAGGAGGTTGCCACCGCCGATGGCAGCGACGTCCGGCACGCCTCGTCCGGTCTGGGCATAGGAATCGGTCGTGGTGGGGGTCAATCCGTAAGCGGCCTGATACCAGGGAACCGGCTGCGTCGGGTCGACGCCACCCGATCCGGTCGAGTTCTGCAGATAGCCCGTATAGAAATCCGTATTGCCGGAACCGGTAATGACCGTTCCGTCGAGAAAGTATGAGTTCCATACGGTCTCGATGAAGAACTGCATGGACAACAGGCTGCTCGGCATGCGGGTGAGGCCGCCTGAAACAAGCTGCCAGATCGTGCTCGGGTTGCCGGCAAGAGCCGATGCGAGCACGCTCGTGTTGAGCGTGGGATCGATCTGCGCGAGGCCCTGGGTCGAAATGGACGAGCCGCCAACCAGGATGTTGAAGGGCTGGGTGACGTTGGTCTCGACGTTGGTCAGCCCGTTGCCGGTCTCGTTGCCGGAGCCGCCATCGCCCAGGGCGATGAAGGTCGTCTGATTGCGAAGGGCGGCGTCGGCGAAGAGTTCCCAATAGGCGGTGTAGAAGGGGGACCCCGGGCTCATGCTCTGCGCATCACCCCATGAATTGGACGTCACCGCCGGATTGTTGACCGTGTCCCAGATGGCACTCTGCACGGCCGTGAACACGGAGGCCTGGGCATTCCCGGTGGCGTTGCTCTGGCCCGAGCCATTGTACATGGCGATGTTGCTGTTGGGATTGATCGCGGCAACGATGCCGACATCGAGGGAGCGCTCGCCGCTATCGCCGGATTGCCCGTTGATGCCCTGGGGCGGGAGGACGACGCCGGTCCCGCTTTGATTGACGCTTGCCAGGTAGGCTGTGAGCCGGCTCTGGAAATCGCTGCCCGATGGGTCACCCACCAGCGACGTGCCCACTCCCGGCTCGATCAGTCCGATCGTTCCCGTCTGGACGAGTGCCCCATCCAGCGGGAAATTGTAGAGCGCCGCGATATCCTGCGGCGCCCATTGCGCGATCGTGGATGCCGAGTTTCCGGGGCTTTGCGCGCCTTGCGGCAGGGTTGTCGGCCCGCCGCCGAGATCGGACGGGTTGGGTGCGGTGGAGGTGTCGACCCACAGACCTTCCACGTTCCATTCCGGGGGCAGCGACAACTGACCGTCCCAGAACACGAGTCCGGTTGCCGTCGAGTATTTCAGTGTGGTCTGGAACAGGTTCCGGAAATCGTCCTGGGTGTTGATTTCCACCCAGATGGTGCGCGATTCGGCGGAGCTTACATAGTTGCTGTTGCTCGCATCGAGGATCGTCAGGTCGTAAGGGGCGCTCTGCAACTGCGCGACGACGCTGTCATAGAGATCCCGGTCGGCGCCGTAGGTCGACCACAGCGTGTTGCCGGCGTTGAGCGTCTCGAGAGTCTGCTGCCGTGTGCCCCAATCTGAGGCGAGAAGCGCGGTCGGGTCCTGGACGCGATCGAGGATGATGGCGACGTTTATCCCGTCGTCGGTGTTGCCGTCGAAATTTCGGACCTGGCCCGGGTCGAGCCCGTAGGCGGCCTCGACCGTCGTTTCGGCAGTGATCCGGTAGCCGGCGAAATCGAGAAAGGTCGAGTTGGCGAGTTCGTTGCCACTGAGGAAGGTGATGTTGGAGGGTGTGAACTCATCGAGCGACACACCCTCGAGCCGGGCCATGTCCGAGATGGCAAGCGTGGCGCCTTCGTTCGTCGTGATGAACGAGGGCGAACCTCCGAGCTGGATGTCCATGTCGGCGAGGCGGACATCTCCATCCAGATCCTGGTACGCGATGATGTAGTGATTGAATTGCTCGGTCTGGGCGGCCGCGAAGGTGATCGGGTTGGCTGCAAGCTCGGCCGCGACCGCAGCGGCGTTGGCAAAAACATCCATGCCGATCAGCAAGACGTTCGCGTCGGCAACCGTGACTGTGGTGCCGCCTCGCCACACGACGTTGCTGAATACGGCGCTGCCGAGGCTCGGCGCGTCTGCCGCGCCAAAGCCACGCAGAAGGTTGCTGAAAGAATTCAGGGCGATGTCGATGGTGTCGACCGAGGCCGAGAAGTTGGTGACCGTCGACATGTCGAAACTGGTGCCGGTGCCGAACCCGGCATTGGTCGCGGCCGTCGAGGCCGGCCCACCGAACTGGGCCGTTGCCTGTCCCCACCAGCCGAGCTGGGGGATGTTGTTGGCGTCGACGATGCTGCCCGCCACGGCGTTGACCGGCGCGCCGGCGTTGAGCGCCGCAGCGTTGTCGCTGCCATTTGCGGCAAAGAGCTCGACACGATCCTGCCCCGTCGTCGTCGGCGACAGGGTGATCGTATCGGCGCCGCCGCCGGTGAAGATCGTGTCGACCTGGGTGAGGCTTCCCGTGATCGTGTCGTTGCCGATCGAGCCGCCCAGCACGTTGCCGGCACTGGTCGACCCGACGACCGTGGCGCCGGTGCTTGCGCCCACCGACAATGCATAGGCGAATTCATGGGCGCCCACCGGCATGATCAGCCCGCCCTCGGCACTTACATGCGCCTGCTCCACGACTCCAAGATAGGTGGAGGGGACTCCGGCGGACGAAGTCGAGCTGGTGTAGATGCCACCGACGATATTCTGGTAGGCGATGTTGCCCGTCAGAAGGTCGCTCCCCGGCAGGGCGATCGCGGCCCACGTGGCCTCGCTGAACGATCCGTCCGGATTCATTGTGACAGAGGCGAAGGCAGGCCCCTTGTCCGTCGTGGCAACGAGATTGAAGCCACCTGGAACCGCCGTGATGTTCTCGAAATGGGTGATGACGCCCGGCTCGTTGAAGCCAGAGTAATAAGTCAGGTTGGCAATGGCGCCGGTCGAGGAATCGTAAGTCGCCAGAAAGGCGACGTTCAGACCTGTGTCGCCACGGGTTCCGCCAGCGAACGTATACGAGTTGCTGCCGACTCCGTTCTGCCAGATGCCGTAGAGTGTCGTGAGGTTGTCGTAGCTGTCGTTGATGTTCAGCAGAGTGTATTGCTGGGAAACGATATTGTAGACGAAGGCGTTTGCGCCGGCTTCGCCAGAGGGGTCGAGATCGTAGTTGCCGACGGCCAGGTCGCCCATCGTGCTGTGGAGGATGGTGTCGGCAACGGTTGTTCCGATCACCACGCCGCCCACGACATTGACGCCGTTCGAGGGCACATCGATCTGTGTCCAGGCACCGCCAACGCCGTCGACCTGTCCCTGATAGATCATCCCGTGGTTGATCACGCCGGCGGGGCTCGCCGACGACTGGAAACTCCCGACCGCGCGGACGTTTCCGAGGCCGATCCCCGGCGTGAAGATCGACGTGTCCGGACCATAGAGCGTGGCCGACGTCACGCCGGCAAAAGTCGGCGTCAAAAGGTAGAGTGTGCCGGCTTCGGTATTGTTTATCGGACCCTGGTAAAGGTAGGGCGTCGTCGCAGGCGAACCCGAGATGGCGTGGCTCCCGGTCAGAATTACCGAACCGTTCAGCTCGGCGCGCACGCCCGTCGTGACGTCACCGGGCGCCAGGACCGTCTGGTAGTTGACCTGGGTATGGGTGGAGCCGACCAAGGCGCTTGTGTTGGCTTCAGATGCCAGTTCCGTCGTTTCATCGACGACGGTGGCGACGGCCGCCTCCATCGCAGAAAGCGGTGGAGGCCCGGCGTCCAAGGCAGACATTGCTGTCGTGAAGTACGAAGCCGCGTCGATCTTCGCGTTGAGCGCCGTGATGTCGGCGGGTGAGTTTGCCGACACGGCGATGTCATAGACGAGGGCGGCGTAGCTCACGCTTCCATCGAAGAATGAGCCGCTCCATTCCGACACTTCGACGACCGTCGCGGCACGGCCGAACAGGTTCTCATAGGACTGGTTGATGAAGCTGGCGACCAGCGCCGTTTGCGCGGGGGTGGGCGACACGACCGGCGTGGGCAGCGACGCCAGCGACGCATAGGGCGCATTTTCCGGCGAGGTGGCGAAGCTCGCCGACAAAGCGATGGCGGCGTCGCTCAGGGAAAAGCCCTCCAGGATCTGCGCCAGATAGCCGTTCATCTGCTGCTTGAAGCCCGCGGGATCCGCGGCACGACCGAACCAGCCGATATAGAGCGCTTCGAGCTGACCGTTAGGCGACTGCACGGGCAGCGCGCCCGTAGGCGAACTCGTGTAGTTGCCGTAGATCAGGTTGTTGCCGCCGTTGTTCAGGAGCGGATTTTCGTTGGGAAGCGAGGCACGGCCCTCGATGTTGAGGCCGATCCAGTTGTTGATGACGGCGTTGCCGTTGACGCCGGCGGCAAGCTCGACGCCACTGCCGTTATTGCCGCTGATGACGTTCACATTGGCCGCCGGCGACGGCAGCGGCGACCACCCCGTATTGGCTTGGCCGACGACGTTGCCCGTGCCGGTCGACGATATGAGGACGCCACCGGCCCCGTTCGGCAAGGCCGCCTCTTCCTGGATATCCGTGCCGATGGCGCTGTCGGCAATGACGTTGTTGTAGGCGTTGCCGGCGATCACGATGCCGTACTGGGCATTGCCCGAGACCGTGTTCTGCCGGATCACCGAGAGGTTGCTTTCGACGTCCTCGTTGGCGACGACGATGTCGTGAGCCGTTCCGCTGATAAGGATGCCGTTGCCGCCGTTGGCGATGATGCCGTCGCCGCGCGTGTCGAGGCCGATGATATTGGGAACGATGGTGACGCCCGACGCATTGCCCGAGATCTCGATGCCGTTGTTGACGTTGCCCGAGATCACGTTGGTCTGGACCGTCTGGTTGCCGCCCGTGGACGTGATCAAGATGCCGTTGTTGCCGTTGGGCGCTGCGCCGAAGAACGCGGTGATGCCGGCGAAGGTGTTCAGCGTGCTGAAGCCGCTGGCCGTGTCGGCGACCTCGATGCCGTTGTTGGCGTTGCCCGCAATGACGTTGCCGAGCGGAATGACGCCGCCGACCTGGGTGTTCTGAGATGTGCCGTTGATCAGGACGCCGTCGTTGCCGTTGGCGACGACCGTCGCATTGTCGGCGCCGAGGCCCACGAAGTTCGCGCGGATCGTGACGTGGTCGGAATTGGTGACCAGGATGCCGTTGCCGGCGTTGCCGCTCACGACGTTGTAGTAGATGAACGGATTGTCGTTGACCTGGCAGCCATGCAGCGAGTTGAGGTCGGAATCGACGATGGCGACGCCGTCGCCCTGGTTGCCGAGCGCCGAAGTGCCGCTGGCGGTCGTGCCGACATAATTGCCGAACAGCGTGTTGCCGGTCGAATTGGAGTCGATGCGGATGCCGTCGCCGGCATTGCCGGACACCAGGTTGCCGAGCGGCGGCGCCACGATGACGATGTCGGCCGCCGTGCCCTTGTTGCCCGTCGGATTGTTCTGGGCGCCGCCCGAATCGTAGCCCGCGTACGGGCCACCGAGCACGTTTCCGTCCGCCCCGGCCGTGAGATGGATGCCGTTGCCGCCATTGCCCATCGCAGACGTGCCGTCGGCGTTCGTGCCGACGCGATTGGACACGATCGTGTTGCCGCCCGATCCCTGCAGGTTGATGCCATGCCCGCCGTTGGCGGAGATGACATTGGAAACGACTTCGGTGGTGGGCTCGCCCGCCGTGGAAAGCGCGATGTTCTCCGGGTTGGTGCCGATCTCGTTGTAATACGACGATGCAGCCACGAACACACCGTCGCCGCTGTTGCCGGCGGCACTTCCGTCCAGCGCAAGGCCGATGAAGTTGTTGTTGAGAAGGATTTGAGGGGCGTTCAGCGTGACGCCTGCGCCGCTGGCACCGCCGAGGGCAAGGCCTACGAGCTGCGAGGCTTGCGATCCGGTGTCGAACACCAGACCGGCATTGCCGTTGAAGTCGATGCCGACGGTCGGCGGGTTGCCGGTGGCCGTATTGCCCGCAATGAGGTAAACGCCCCGGGAAATATGGGGAAGATCGCTTGCCAGCACGATCGTCCCTGCAACGGCAAAGCTGATCGTATTGTATGAGTGTAGCGCGGTGGCATTCAGATCCTGAATGGCCTCGCGAAGGGAGCCGGCACCGCTATCGTCCAGATTGGTTACGATAAAGTCGGTCATTGCTCACTCCACACCTTGGCCTTGTCACGCGAAGCTTGGTTCGGTGTGCACCTTACATGCTCTTCAATTCGTCGGGTTGGAAATCTGGGCGGGACTGCACGGGGGCCTCTGACGCGGCAGGGCCGGCAAGCCGATGTCGTTGTCGTTGCACGGAGCCTGTACTCGCGGAGGCGGGCACACCATTCGGTGGTCGGCACGAAGATCGCCGGCACGGATGACGCCGGCTCCTCCAAGCCGGTGCATCCGATCGTGGGCACGGTCGACGAGACCGGCCAGAAGGCGCTGTAGTGCAGCAACGGCCGCTCCGTTTGCCTTCGAACGGATGACGCCGGAAGAGAGCAAGCCGATGATCGACTGGCTGCAGGCGCAGGCGACGCGGCCCGAATTCACCTGCCGCGTCCGCTGGAAGCCGGGCACGATCACCATCCGGGACAACCGGCGCACGATGCACAACGTCATCAACGACTATCACGGCATGCGCCGCTACATGCGGCGCCTGACCTCCGGCCCGACGAATCCTGTCTGAACGGGTGCAATCACTTTCAGTCCGGTCCGAGGCGGCAAAGAGACCTCTATCGTCATTGCATTTCGGTGAACGGCTGGCGGCACTTTCGTTCTGTCGTGCGCTTGTCTATCTGATAGGTCCGATCGACCTTCTGCGGGATTTGCAATGACCGAGGCAACCGGACCACTCGCCGGCATTCGCATTCTGGACCTGACGACCGTCCTCTTTGGTCCCTTTGGCGCCCAGACGCTGGGCGACTGGGGCGCCGAACTCATCAAGGTCGAGGGGCTCACCGGCGACCAGTGGCGCTATACCGGCCAGTTCCGGAACCGCGGCATGAGCGGGCAGTTCATGGCCACCAACCGCAACAAGCGCAGCGTGGCGGTCGACCTGAAGACCGCTGGCGGCGGAGAGGTGCTTCGACGCCTCGTCTGCTGGGCCGACGCGCTCGTGACGAACGTTCGTCCCGCCGCCCTGGAGAGGCTGGGGTTCGGATACGAGGCCTGCAAGGCCCTCAACCCCCGGATCGTCTACGCGGCCGCCACCGGCTTCGGCCAGGACGGACCCTGGGCCAAGCGACCGGCGTTCGACGAGATCGTCCAGGCGGCGTCCGGCCTCGCCTCGTCCATCGGCACCGACGACGAGCCGGCCTTCGTGCCGAGCCTGGTCGGCGACAAGCTCTGCGGACTGGCCCTCGCCGGCGCCGTGGCCGCCGCGCTCGTCTATCGGGAGCGCACCGGCAAGGGCCAGCTCGTTGAAGTCCCGATGCTGGAGACGGTCGCGGCTTTCAACAGCATCGAGATGCTGGGCGGCCACGCGTTCGTCCCGCCGATCGGGCCCGTGGGCTACAAGCGGGTCAAGGAACGCCGTCCGGTAAAGACCAGGGACGGTTGGCTCACCATGCTACCCTATTCGGGCGAGAACTGGTGCACCTTCTTCGAAACGGTCGGTCATCCGGAATGGATCGAGGAGTTCGCGGTTCGCGACCCGATCAAGCGGGCGGCCAACATCGACGCGATCTACGCGCGCATGAACAAGATCGCCCTCGAGCGGACCACCGCGGAATGGGAAGCGCTGCTGCTCGAGATCGACGTTCCCCACGCCTCGTTCGCGAAGATGAAGTCAATCGGCGAGCAACCCCATCTGAAGGCGGTCGGCCTGTTCCAGCAGCTGGAGCATCCGACGGAAGGGACGATCCAGCAGGCACGCCCCCCGGCGCGCTTCTCGGAAAGCCCGGCCACCATCCGTCGCATGCCGCCGAGGCTTGGCGAGCATACGCGGGAGGTCCTCACGGAAGTCGGCTACAGCGAGGCCGATATCGAAGCGCTGCTCAGCGCCAAGGCGATTGGCGAGTCCGCATAGCCATTCGCTGCCGAAGTGAGCGGTCAGCGTCGTGCCGGGCAGAGCGACAGATAAACGAAGAATGCCATGACCGGCAGCACGAGCCAGTTGAGCGCAGCGCCCGGGGCCGTACCCATCGTCGTCACCGGCTTCAGGTACCCTGCCAGCCCGCGAAACACGGGCTCGAGTGTGAAGACCAGCAGCACGAGCGGTACCGTTCCGCGCCAACGCAGCAGCAGCACCCAGAGCAGCAGGGCGAGGAGGAGCTGAATCGCTCCCCACTGGCCGAAGATTGCCACGATATTCGCGCCGCCGGCCGCGGCCGTGACGTCGATCGTGGCGATCGACTGCGCGCCACCGTCCGGCGCCAGCAGATGGATGCAGGAGCGCACGGTAATGATGCCGAGCCAGACGATTGCCACCCAGAACGAAAGCACCGACCCGTCGTACAGCGAGGGATTGGCGGGCAGTAGCCGTGCCGGGGAAGGCTGCCATGAGGAGGGCATGGAAGCGGTCAGCCCTCCATGATCCAGTCGGCGCCCGAGGCGAGCGCGACCTCCTTGACCTGGGCGAGCAGGTTGGGGCCGACGGGGATGCCCGTCTTCATCCGCACGGCGGCGATGCGGCGCTCGGGATCGCCCGCGACCTGCACCGGCCTGGCCGGGTCGACCGGCCGCGTGGCGCGCAGCGTGTCGCAGAAGGCGGCGACGTCGGCCTGGAAGTCGGCGGTGTCGCGGAACATGCCGGGATCCATCGCCAGGAAGAAATGACCGATGTCGATCGGGCCGGGCCGCGTGTTGCGGGTCGGTTCCGTCACCATCAGCCCACCCGACAGCGCCGAACTCAGGATGTTGACCATGGCGCCGAGCCCGTAGCCCTTGTGGCTGCTGCCCTCGGGCGTGCCGCCGAGCGGCGTCATGTAACCACCCTTGCTGACCTCGTGCGGGTCGGTGCTTGGAAGCCCGTCCCTGGTCACCAGCCAGCCGGGTGGTGTCTGCATTTTCTCGTTCGCCTTGTTGCGGATCTTGCCGGCGGCGACGGTCGTGGTCGCCATGTCGAGCAGGAACGGCTCGCCCGGTCTGCCCGGGGCGGCGAAGGCGATCGGGTCGGTGCCGAGGCGGGCCTGCGCGCCGTTGGTCGGCGCCATGTTGATGCCGCTGGCAGACGTCGTGGCCATGCCGATGAAGCCGGCGTCGACGGCCTGCAGCACATAGAAGCCGCAGGCACCGAAGTGGCCCGAGTTGCGTACCGCCGCCACGCCGATGCCGGTCTTCTTCGCCTTCTCGATGGCGATCTCCATGGCGCGCCGTCCGGTGGGATGACCGAGGCCGCCGCCGCCGTCGACCAGCACCGACACCGGCGTCTCCTTGACGATCCGGGGCTCGGCGCGCACGTCGAGCTTGTTGCCGCGCCGGCGTTCGTCGTAGGGCGGCACCATCGAGATGCCGTGCGTGTCGATGCCGTGCAGGTCGGCCCAGCTCATGATCTCGGCGGTGCCTGCCGCCGTCGCCTTCGGCATGCCCCAGGCCTCGAGGATCAGTTCGAGTTGTTTGCGGTGGGTTTCGTACGACGCGGGCATTGTGTTTCCTCCGTTATCTCTGCGGCATCATGGGCGAGCCGAAAACTCACATATCCCTTTCTTCGCTAAACCAAGGGCAATTCAAATCAAGGCTCGCGTTGCGCTTTGCGGTGTGCACCTCTCGCGACCGCGCCGGCCCACCCCGGCGGCGGCAAAAGCCAACCGGTGGTCGATCCCGCCGATGGCTTCGGCGTGATGCTTCGAAAGGACGCCCCGTGACCGGTGGGCTCCCGCTTCGCGGCGTACCCGCAAGAGGGCCGGCAACCCGCGCAAAGGGTTTGCTCTCGCCCCGAATTTGCGCTGCTGCATGTGCGAACGAGAGGGGTCTGGGACACGGCGATCATAGGTACCTCCGGCAACGACATCCTCGACGGTGCAGATTCCGACGCAAGCCGGCCACCTATTCCGATTTGATCGCGGCCACCCTTCCGATCTGAAGCCGGCCACCATTCCGATTTGATCGCGGCCCCCCTCGAGGACAGGGAGCCTCCGGCGGAGGATGTCGTCTCGCGGGTCAGTGTCACCTGGCGTCCAGTGCTCCATCGCAACCGATGGAGTGAATGGAATGCCGACGGAGAGACTGTCCATGCGGCGGATACGACAGATTTTGCAGCTGCATTTCGAAGCCCATGCGAGCGCACGCGTGATTGCGCGCGAGCTGGGCATCGGGCGCAGCACGGTACAAGGCTACCTTGCAAGGGTAGCGACGGCGGATCTTGTCTGGCCACTGCCTGCGGACCTGACGGATCAGATGCTGGAGGAGCGGCTGTTCCCGCCGGCCAGCTTCAAGCGGGGCGTGCGCCGCTACACCGAGCCGGACTGGGCATCGCTGGTGCAGGAAATGAAGCGGCCGGGGATGAACCTGATGATCCTGTGGGAGGAATATCAGGCGGTTCACCTGGAAGGGTATGGCTACAGTCGGTTCTGCGAGCTGTATCGCGGCTTCGAGCGTCGTCTGTCGCCAACCATGCGGCAGACCCATGTGGCTGGGCACAAGGCGTTCGTCGACTACTCTGGCAAGCGTGTCCCGATTGTCGATCCGGCGACCGGCGAGGTGCGCCTGGCGGAGATTTTCGTGGCCGTGCTGGGCGCGTCGAACCTGACATACGCGGAAGCGACGTGGACGCAGAGGCTGCCGGACTGGATCGGGGCTCATGTACGGATGTTCCGTTTCTATGGCGCGGCGCCCCGTCTGCTGGTGCCCGACAACCTCAAGAGCGGCGTCAACAAGGCCTCGTTCTACGATCCTGAGGTCAATCGGACGTACAGCGCCATGGCGGCGCATTACCGGGTCGGCGTGGTGCCGGCGAGATCGAGAAAGCCAAAGGACAAGGCTTCGGTCGAGGCGGCGGTAAAGTTCGCCCAGTTCTACATTCTGGGCCGGCTGCGCAACGTCACCTTCTTCTCGCTGGACGAGTGCAACACGGCGATCAAGGCGGTGATGGAGCGCATGAACGGGCGCGTGATGCGCCGCCTGGGGGTCAGCCGGCGTCAGTTGTTCGAAGCTGTCGAGCGGCCCGCGATGCAGTCCTTGCCAGACCACGACTACGAATACGCCGACTGGCACCTCTGCCGCGTGGGCATCGACTACCACGTCGAGGTCGCTGGCTTTTTCTACTCCGTGCCGCACGGGCTTATCCGTGAGCAGGTCGACACACGGGCTACCGTGGGCGCGGTCGAGGTGTTCCACCGTGGCAAGCTGGTGGCGGCACATGCCCGTCGTTACGGCGGTCCGCGGCATGGCACGCAGCCGGACCACATGCCCAGCGCCCATCGGCGATACGCCGAATGGACCCCCGAGCGGTTCCAGCGCCAGGCCCGGGCCATCGGGCCCAACACCGAGGCGCTGATCATCACCGTGCTGGCCCACCGGCCCCATCCGGAGCAGGGCTTCCGGACATGTGTCGGGGTGCTGCGCCTGTTCCGCGGCATCGAGGCAGCCCGGGCAGAAGCCGTCTGCATCTATGCGCTCGAGATCGGGGCGCGCTCCTACCAGAGCGTGGCGTCAATCCTGAAGCACGGGCTCGACCGCAAGGCGTCGCCGCAAGCCGCGGACGGCACGCCCATTGTGCACGACAACATCCGCGGCTCCGGCTACTTCCACTGAGGAGAAAGCAATTGCTGCACCACCCGATACTCGAACGTCTGCACGAGCTTGGCCTTGAAGGGATGGTCAAGGGCTTCCGCGATCTGGCGGCCAATACCGAGAGCCGAGGGCTGGACCACGCCGAATGGCTGGGCCTGCTGCTGGAACAGGAGGTCACCCTGCGTCGGCAAAAGCGCTTCGAGGCACGCACGCGGACCGCCAAACTGCGGCAGGCGGCCTCGATGGAGGACGTCAACTACAAGGCCGCCCGCGGGCTCGACCGGACGCTGTTCTTGCGGCTGGCCAGCTGCGACTGGATCCGCGAGCACCGCCACTGCCTGATCACCGGGCCTTGCGGCGTCGGCAAATCGTGGTTGGCGTGCGCGCTCGGCGACAAGGCGTGCCGCGAGAATTTATCGGTTCTCTATCAGCGCAGCTCGCGGCTGTTCGCCGCCCTGGCGCTGGCTCGCGGTGATGGCCGATATGCCCGGCTGATGCGCCAACTCACCCGCGTCGATCTGCTGATCCTGGACGACTGGGGGCCCGAACCGCTGACCGCCGAGCAACGCCGCGACCTGCTGGAGATCGTCGACGACCGCTACGATCGTGGCTCGCTGATCATCACCAGCCAGGTGCCGATCGAACGCTGGTACGAGACCGTGGGCGATCCCACGCTGGCCGACGCCATCCTCGACCGCCTCGTCCACAGCGCCTACCGCATCGAACTGAAAGGCGAAAGCTTGCGCAAGCAGCGTGCTGCCGCTTGACCCCAGGCACATTGCCGTGACATCACCAAAACCGACCTGACGAGACGGCGTCACCTGGCCGCGATGAGATTGGAACGGTGGCCGCGATCAAGTTGGAATGTGTGGCCGACATAACTTCGGGATACCCGGCCGGCTTCGTTGGAATATGCATCTCATTGGCGAGATCATCGAACCGCTCGCCATTCAACGCGAGAAGCAGCACCGCCAGCTCGAACACTATCGAGCCACGCCGCTCACCGACGACCGCGCAGACCAGGCCATCATGCTGATGTACCGGAACGGCGTCATCGGCGTGCAGAAGATCGCGGATGTTCTCAAGCAGTGGGAAGAACCCGAATGCGATTGGGGCGAGAAGACGGGGTGGCGGCTCTTCAACGCCGCGACCTACACTCTCACCGGCCGCGTCTCGGAAAATCCGAAGGCTACAGCGGACCTCCACAAGGTCATCGACACAACCTGCGCTCTGGTTGCGTGACTGTTCCCCAGAAGAAGAGTGCTTGGGCGATTGTCCCTACCTTGGCTCCGCAATAGCGCGGAGCCTTTCTTATTTGGCTCAGCTAGGCCGTGCGGTGGGGAGGGCATTGACAGAATACACAGACGCAATTGAGTAACGCTGTGCGAGCTTGCACGTCCTCATACTATCCACACAGACAGGCCCCCACGGCGGGGCTTTTTTGTTTGGGTGATCGAATTGGGAGAATACCCCAACATAAGCCTGATTGCGCGCCGGTGGTGCCGGTATGTCAAAGTAGCCAACGCTTAGATCCCGAACGGTGCCGAGAACTCGTTAGGAAAGTCGTGTTTTGCACTCAGTCGGCGTTTTTGCGCTCAGTCGTCCTCCCGGTGGACTTCTTACGAATTGTGCCGAGTTGCGTTGAATGCACTAAATCACCCTGCCGCCGCTGGACCGTATTCGGTTCTCGGACTCTATCGCAGGCGACCAAGATTCCGGGCTGTCGGTAGGCGTCCAGAACAGCTACAACTCTTGGTAATGTGTCCCGCGTGCACGGTGTGCACTAGGGGTCAAACCAATCAAGGAAATGTCTGGGGACATTAGATCATGACGCAGATTCACATTCCAGCAGCTCGCGTGAAACAGGGCGATTTGTTGCTGTACACGACGGCGCTGAAGGTCAAAGACCTCGCCTCCGAAAACTTTTACAACGTTGAAACGCTGGATACGTCAGGTGGTAATGACGCGGGATATCAACGCGTTTTGAACCTCGCGCGTGCAAGGAAACTTGCGGACTACATCCTCAAGGGTCAGGACAAGCGCGACGCGTTTCTGCCAACGTCGGTATTTCTGGCGACGGACAAGTCTATCGACTTCAATGAGGTGGACCACACAATTAGTTTCGATACTGCCGTGGTGGGACCGTTCAGTGTTGTTGACGGACAACACCGCCTTGAAGGGCTAAAGATGGCCGCGCAAAAGGATGCGCGGGTTTTAGACTTCGAAGTGCCGGTGAATATTGGCATCAATCTGCCGACGATAGCTCAAATGTGTCACTTTTTGATAGTGAACACGACGCAGAAGAGCGTCGACAAGTCGGTAGAGCAGCGGATTATAGCCCGGCTCACGGACGCGCTGGACGTTGAGGACTTGCCAAGCTTGCCAAGCTGGATCCTTCGCACCGTCGAAAGAGGTGAGGTGGAAAGAGCAATCAAATATGCGGACTATCTGAACGATACTGAAGAGTCGCCTTGGTTCCGAAAGGTGCGCATGGCCAACTCGGAATCCTCAGACGGTACTGTCAATCAGCGATCCTTCGTAAAAGCCATCGTCAAATATGTTCTGACGGCGAACAACCCAATTAGCATCATCAAAGATTTCGACAAGGAAAAGCGGATTTTCTTGAATTACTGGAAGGCCATCAAATCCAACTTAGACGATGGTGACTCAGAAACTCTCTACAAGTATGGCGGGGTTGAACTGTTCTGCAAATTCTCGATTCCATTCTTCATGAAGCTTCAGGACCGGGGCAGCTATACTGTTGGCACGATGGAGAAGCTTCTGAAGGATTGTCTGGAGAACGTGGAAGGCGACTACGCGGGCGTGGGTCATCCCGATTGGTGGAAGACTGGCGGGCAGGCGGGCCGCCTCAACGCGGGCGCGCTCAATATCGTTTGCCAAGAAATGACCAAGGCCCTCCACAAGGTGTCAGCTAAGACCGCGATTGAAGTATGAACATAGATGATTTGGTGCCACGGCCTTCAGGATGTGAACCGTTTAAACGGAACCATGAACGCTTTGTCCCTGAGAAGGCCGGATGCTACGTGCTGACTAACTTCTCCAAGGAAGTGCTGTACGTGGGACTGGCAGACAACCTTCGACGGCGCATGAATCAGCACCTAGATAGCCCGACCAAGACAAACGAGACGAATCGTGGTCGGGCCGTCTTATTTCACTGGATTGAAAGCCCCGATACGAACAAGATCGAGCGCACGTGGATGAATATACATATTCAGACCGAAGGCGTTCTGCCGTTGCTCAATAGGTCCTACTCACCCACGGCTACGTAAATCTATTGCTGCCCCCTGACTTGCATAATCTTCGCCAAGGCGGGATCTACCTCGGAACCGTTCGGGTTTCCAAGATGCCGAAATTCTTGCTGTAGTTAGTATTGAGCAGCGTCGCCGTGGCTCTGGTCACCGATTTTCTTCTGCTTCTCACCCCAGCGCCAACATTCCTCACGCACTTTGTGGTGAAAGGCCAAGTCGTCGGCAAAGTGCAAGCCAAGTCGACGAGCGCCAACTGCAAATCCTTTCAGCGCCGTAGATTCGAGTTCACCGGTGTTTCTGCCGCTTTCGTTGACGCAAATTGCAGGCAGCAAGGGCAGGCCACGTACATGACAAATATCGAGCAACCTGTCCAAATGCCCATTAGCGCCGTTCATTTTATGACGCGCCTTACTCCATTCAACCTTGCTCGCCTTTGCTAGATCGCCATAGGTGACGCATCGTTGTTCGATAGCTGCGAGAGTTAAGGCCTGAATCGACGCGGCGATGTCCAAGTGACCTTGCTTCTTGCTCCGACGTGCGCGCTCTTCGAGTAACTCCAAGTAAAGCGGCGCTGAGGTCGCGGATTTCTGCTCGTGGTTATGTATCCACTGATCGATCTCTTTGTCGGTCTTTGAGCTTACGTTCATCACTTTTGTCCTTCCCTGCTCCCATCTGAGCTAGCCCAGGAAACGCAGAACCGACCCCGACGCGCATTGAGTTCGAAAGTTTCTTCCACAAGCACTATCCCGGTATTTTTGCCTGTCGTCGCCCTCTTACCTAGCCCGCCAAATGCTAGACACGAGCGTTGCGCGGAAGCACAAGCGGGAGCGCCAACTTCTCGATTACTACCAACTCGACATCTCTGCATTGGTTCGGATTTGGCCGGCGTTTGCCGCCAGGAATGACGCCAAGGTCTGAGCGATGCCCAAGGCCCCACCTAATGACACTCAGCAGATTTGTCGTGAAAGGCACTGAGTCGACGCTATTACACTGAGTCACCTCATCAGTCTTCACCAACCGGCCCGAGTAACCAAGCAGCCCGCAAACGATAACATTCAATTATCGTGCCTCACGCCGGATCACGAATATCAAGCGCTGGCAGGCTCTTCACGATGCGCAGCGTTTCGAGGCTCACCGTGATCACCCGTTAGAACAGCTTGAACGGGTAGGCCGGATCGCCCGCTGTCTCGACGGCGTATCGGTTG
>JABMNB010000036.1 GCA_013205335.1 Rhodospirillales bacterium | reverse complement strand
GGCCAACACACCCGTGCACGATCACGAGATGTGGGGGCTGGTCGGCATGCTGCGCGGCTCGGAGACTTCCCTTGGCTTCACGCGCGATGCCGAGACCGGCGTGCTGGTGCCGGGCGAACTGACCAGGCTCGAGCCGGGCGACGTCGAGATCCTGGTGCCGGCGCCGGGCAACCCCAAGGGCGACATCCATCAGGTCACCAACGCGCTCGACGATCGCGGCTCGATCAGCATCCACGTCTACGGCGGCAACATCGGCGCGGTGCGCCGGCATACGTTCGACGTGAAGACGGGACAGCCCAACCTCTTCGTGTCGGGCTATACCAACCGCGAACAGCCCAACATCTGGGATCGCTCGGCCGAAGTGCGCGCCGCCTCCTGAAGGCGGGTTGCCGACACTTCCCCTTGACCGGAAGGTGACCTGACAAGCACTGTCAGCCGCACTGAAAAAGACAAGGGAGGAAGACAGGATGCTTCGTAGAACCGTGTTCAAGGGCGGTACCGCCCTCGCCGCGATGACGGTCGCGGGCCCCGCCATCGCGCAGTCGGCCAAGTGGCCGAGCCGCGAGATCTCGCTGATCAATCCCAACGCACCCGGCGCCTCGACCGATCTCACCGCGCGAATCATCGCCTCGGCGCTGGAGAAGCGGCTGAACGCGACCGTCATCGTGAAGAACGTGGTCGGTGGCGCCGGCGCGCTGGGCCCGACGACGCTCGCCCAGTCGGCGCCCGACGGCCACACGATCGGCCTGGTGGCGATCTCCAGTCACATCGCCGTCCCCAACATGATGAACGTCACCTACGATCCGTGGAAGGCGTTCGACATCATCGGCCAGGTCGCGGCGCTGCGTTACGGCATCGGCGCGCGCGCCGACGGTCCGATCAAGTCGATCGAGGACCTGATCGCCCAGGGCAAGCAGAAGCAGCTGACCTACAGCTCCAACAACGTCACCAATGTCGTGGCGATGTTCCAGCTCGCCAAGCTGACCGGCGCCAAGCTCCGCTGGGTCGTCTTCCCGGGCGGCGTCGAGTCGGTGACGGCGGCGATCGGCGGGCATGTCGATGCGGTCATCCAGACCGTCACGGAGATGCGGCCGCAGATCGAGGCCGGCAAGTTGCGCCTGCTCGCCTCCGCCGCCCAGGCGCGCTGGCCCGACTATCCCGACGTGAAGACGCTGCGCGAGATGGGATACGATGCGGGCTCCAACGGCCCGTTCGGCTATGCGCTGCCGGCGGGTGTCGACCCGGCGATCAAGGACCGCCTGGAGAAGGCCCTGGCCGACGTCATGAAAGACGAGACGGTGACCAAGCAGATCAGCAACCTCGGCATCGAGGCGATCTACCGCAACGGCAAGGACTACGGCGAGCTCCTGAAGAAGATCGAGATCGAGCTGGTGCCCATCCTCAAGGAAACCGGCATGGCCAAGAAGCCGGCATGAGCCGGCCCACGGGTATGCGATCGACCGGCACGCGGCTCGCGACGTTCGGACTGCTGGCGGCCGCGCTGGTCGGCCTCTGGCAGTCGTTGCGACTCGAGAGCTGGGGCTTCGACGGTCCGGGCGCGGGATTCTTCCCGCAGCTCGTGGCCGGCGTGTGCGTCGTGCTGGCCCTGGTCGTCCTCGTCTCGCCCGGTCGCGCCGGCGCGACCGAGGACGGCGCCACCGAAGAAAGCAACGGTACGCCGGAGACGCGGCGGACCTTCGCGCTCTACGCGCTTGCGCTGGTGGTGCTGGCGGCGGGCACGGCCTATGCCGGCTTCGTCGTCACCGCGGTCGCCATCTCGGTGATCGTCGTGCGCTTCGCCGAACGGCGTTCGTGGGCGGCGGCGCTCACCTACGGCGTCGCCTGCGCCGCGATCGGCCTCGTCTGCTTCGGATGGCTGCTGAGGGTCGATTTGCCGGAAGGCCCGATCGAGCGCGCCTTTTATTCTCTCGTGCGCTGAGGCCTGCCGTGGAAGCCCTGCTCGGCGGCTTCGCCGTCACCCTGTCGTTCGACAATCTCTTTTACTGTTTCGTGGGCGTGCTGCTGGGCACCATCGTCGGCATCCTGCCGGGGCTGGGTCCGCTCACGACCATCGCGATCCTGCTGCCGATCACCTTCAAGATGGAAGTGACCTCGGCCATCATCATGCTGTCGGGCATCTATTACGGCGTCGCTTATGGCGGCACCGTCACCTCGGTGCTCATGCGCATTCCGGGCGAGGCCTCGTCAGTCGTCACCTGTCTCGATGGCTACGAGATGGCGCGCAAGGGCCGCGCCGGGGCCGCGCTGGGCATCGCCGGCATCGGCTCGTTCTTCGCCGGCACGGTCGGCGTGATCGGCATCACGTTCCTGTCGCCGCCTCTGGCCGAACTGGTCGTGGCCTTCGGCCCGGCCGAGTACGCCATGCTGATGCTGGCCGGACTCACGATGGTCACCTACATGTCGGCGGGCTCGCTCCCGCGCGCCCTGTTGATGGCGGCGTTCGGCCTGTTGCTGGGCACGATCGGCAGCGACCCGATGAACATGACGCCGCGCCTCACCTTCGGAATCATGGCGCTGGGCGACGGGGTCAATCTGGTGCCGCTGGCGATCGGCCTGTTCGGTCTCTCGGAAGTGCTGTTCATGGCGCGACAGACGGCCGAGGAGATGAAAATCCTGCCGGCCCCGACCGGCGTGATGGGCTTCCTGCCGTCGCGCGAGGAGGCGCGGCGCTCGGTGGCGCCGGTGATGCGCGGCACCGTCCTCGGCTTCCTGGTCGGCCTGCTGCCCGGCGGCGGCGCGGTGCTGGCCTCGTTCCTGTCCTACGCGATGGAGCGCAAGCTCTCGAAACATCCCGAGGAGTTCGGCAAGGGCGCCGTCGAAGGTCTCGCCGGGCCGGAATCCGCCAACAATGCCGGTACGGCGGGCGCCTTCGTGCCGCTGCTGTGCATGGGCATTCCGGCCAACGCCATCACCGCGCTGCTGCTCGGCGCCTTCATCATCCACGGCGTCACGCCGGGCCCGACCATTCTCGAGCGCCAGCCGCAGATCTTCTGGGGCGTCGTCGCCAGCATGTACATCGGCAACGTCATGCTGCTGATCCTGAACCTGCCGCTGATCGGCCTGTTCGTGCGCATCCTCCAGATTCCGCGTGCCTATCTCACGCCGATGATCCTCGCGGTCTGCCTGATCGGCGTCTACTCATCGAGCGGCAATCCGGCCGACGTGCTGATCGCCGTGATCTTCGGCTTCGTGGGCTATGGCCTGCGCCGCCACGGCTTCGATCTCGGCATCGTCATCCTGGCCTACGTGCTGGGCCCGATCTTCGAGCGCTCGGTGCGCCAGTCGCTGGCGATCTCGGACGGCGACCCGATGATCTTCCTGCACAGCTACCTGTCGGCGGGATTCGCGATCGTCGCGGTCGCGCTGCTGATCGCCGGGCTGTGGCCTGCGCGGAAGAAGAAGGCGGCCTGAGGCCGCCTTTGCTGGGGGCGATAAACGGCGAAAGCTTCCGCCTCTCCATCGATCGTATGCTCGTTCCGACACTGCGCCCCGACGACATCGCCAAGGCCCACAAACGAAATAAACGAAATAAACGTAACAACTGAAATGAAGAGGCCCTCCCCGTCCCGGGAGCGATTCCCAGGGTTGTAGTGGCTTGGATATCGCGAAAATCGGTGCTTGGACGTCCTGGATAAGCTCGGCTCGGCCTGCGCAAAGCCGCAACGCACAGCCGGGACGCCATCGCCCGGCAAGAGCGCTATACGCTCGAACCTGGAGTCACGCGGCTCTGGTGGCGCGTTCGGCATTCCTATCTTTTCTGCGCGGAGCGGGTCGGCGCTGTTTACAGCGCCTTCCTCGCGCTTGATTACAAGCGCTGTCGCCCGCCCGTCCGCATAAACACGTCAGTGTTTGTGCGGATGGGGATGTGTCGGATCCACCCAGTAGACTTCCTCGACCTTCTCGGCCGGGGTGATGTCGATGTTGATCGCGACGGCCTCGTTGTCGGAGCGGACCAGGACGCATTCCAGCGGCTCGGTCTCCGAGGCGTTGATTTCCTGGTGCGGCACGTAGGGCGGCACGTAGATGAAGTCGCCGGGACCGGCCTCGGCGATGAACTGGAGCTGGTCGCCCCAGCGCATGCGGGCGCGGCCCTTCACGACGTAGATCACGCTCTCCAGGTGCCCGTGATGATGGACGCCGGTCTTGGCGTGGGCATGGATGGTCACCGTGCCGGCCCACAGCTTCTGGGCGCCGACGCGTGCGAAGTTGATGGCCGCGGCCCGGTTCATGCCCGGAGTCTGGGCGGTGTTGGTGTCGAGCGATCCGGCGGGGATGACCCGCACGCCGTCATGCTTCCAGTCGGTGGGGCCGGTCATGATGTCTCCGAGCTCTGAGTGTCAGCTTCCCTGGGGGCGGTAGTCTGGAAGCAATGAAGGGATTGTGCGGCTGATTTCCAGCGGGGAGATCACTAAATCCCCATGGTGGAGAATCAATGGAAAGTCCTGATGGCTTTCCGGCGGTATGAGGAAAAATCCTTCGGCGATGTTTGGCGGCCATGCGATGGCCGACGTCGAAGGCTGCTGAGTCCTGGGGTATAGTGAACGCATGAACCGCATCGACGAAACCAAGCAATTCAAGCCGGTGAACATCGCCGTTCTCACGGTTTCCGACACGCGCACGCTCGAGACCGACAAGTCGGGCGACACGCTGGTCGAGCGCATCGCGCGCGACGGCCATGTCCTGGCCGACCGCGCCATCGTGACCGACGACATCGCGCTGATCCGCGCGCAGGTGCAGAAGTGGATCGACGATCCGCGCATCGAAGTGGTGATCACGACCGGCGGCACCGGCGTCACCGGGCGCGACGTCACACCCGAGGCGCTGGAAGCGCTTTTCGAGAAGAAGATCGAGGGCTTCGGCGAGACCTTCCGCTGGATCAGCTTCCAGAAGATCGGCACCTCGACCATGCAGAGCCGCGCCACCGCGGGCGTCGCCAATGCGACCTACGTCTTCGCGCTGCCGGGTTCGACCGGCGCCTGCAAGGACGGCTGGGACGACATCCTGCGCCAGCAGCTCGACATCCGATTCCGCCCCTGCAACTTCGCCGAGCTGATGCCGCGTCTGAACGAAGGCAAGCTGCCGCGCAGTGGCTGACCTCCGATTCCCCCTCATCCTGAGGAGCGTGCCGCAGGCGCGCGTCTCGAAGGATGGGCCACACACACGGTGCTTGTTCCCGCCCTTCGAGACGGGCGCTTCGCACCCTCCTCAGGGTGAGGGCTATCATGGCTGATATCCTCGCCGCGATCCGCGATGGCGGGGCGCTGCCGGCGACCGGCACCGCGCACGGGCATGTACGGCTGAAGGACGGACGGCTCGCGCGGATCGCCTACGCTTACGAAGACGATCCGACGGCGGCGGCGCGACTGCATCTGCAAGCCGAAGCCTTTCGCCATCTCGCGCCGGCGGGGCGCACGCCGAAGCTCCACGAGGTGATCGAGCCGCGGTCCGGTCTGCCCGGCGGTGCGTTGATCGTCGATTTCATCGAGGGCCGTGCGCCGCGTTTGCCGGACCAACTCGAGGCGATGGCCGAAACGCTGGCGCGTCTTCATTCGCGGCCGTTGCCGGCTTCAGGCTCGCCGATTCCCCGTCAGGACAATCCGTTTCGGACGACACTCGATGTCGTGGAAGAGGGGGCTCGGCGCTTTCTCGACGCGGCCGTCACGGAACCCGGCGCCCGGCTCGAGATCGTCGAAGAACTCGAACTCATGCGCGAAATGGCGAACACGCTGGCGCATCGCCCGCAACCGCTGTCGATCGCCCTGGCCGACACGCATCCCGGCAACTTCATCGTCGATCGCGATGGCAT
>JABMNB010000313.1 GCA_013205335.1 Rhodospirillales bacterium | reverse complement strand
GTTTACGGCGACTGAACCTCTACCACCGTCGTACTGCCGTCGGCCGCAATTGCGTCGCTCGGATGTAGGCGCGCTCAGAACTCATGCGGGGAGACCGCATCGCAAGAGAGCGGCGCGCTCTTCGAGCACCGAACATCATCGGTCGCGGTCTTCATCGCCAAGCCGATTCCTTGGCCGGTTGGATTTTTGAGCAAGGACAAGACGTCTCCCCCGGAAAGGTATTGGCCCTCGACATCGTCGTAGCTTAGAACTGCGCGCCACATCGCAGCATGCCTCTATGACTGCCGGTCTTTGTCACAAACTTGCAGGCACCAAGCAGCCGCTCGAGTCGGCCACTACTGCTTGTGCCTCGCGACTGGAGCCAACGCCGCTCGCATTCATCGGTTTGAAGTCGGAGCGAGACAGCGTCGTTGGAAAGCTGGCCGCAGAGAAGGTCCTTCTCTGTGGCAACTCCGGGTGCCATCTACGGGATCACCTGCGCCGCGGCGGGTCCTGGCTACTGATCCAGCCAGACGTCTTCGAAGCGCCACCCGTTGTAGTTGCTGTTGATCATGATCGTCAGGTCGCGGACGCGCGCATGTCGGCAGGCGGCCGTGACATTGTGCGAGAAGATCGGCCGCACGATGTCCCGCGCCAGCTTGCGTTCGATCTCCCGCACCACGCTGCGGCGCTTTTCGACGTCGCGCTCGAGCGACTGGGCGGCAATCAGCTTCGTGAGTTCCGGATCGCAGTATCCGTTGAAGTTGCGCGGTGAGTTGCAGCCGTAGTTCTCCACGAAGTGCTGGTCGGGATCGTCCAGCGAGCTGCCGGTCGCATTCACGACGAGAAGATAGTTCTTCTGGTAGAGGCGATTGAAGTAGACGGCGCTGTCGAGAAGCTCCATTTCGCCATCGATGTAGATGTGGCGCAGCTGATCGATCATGAGCACTGACAAGTCCCGATAGCTGGCGATGTTTCTGGTCGTGACCTTGAGCTTCAGCCGCTTGTCCGGGCCGTATCCCGCCTCGCGCATCAGCGCCCTGCCCTTCTCGCGCGACGCCTCGACGTCCGGCCCATAGCCCGGGAGGTCCGCCAGGGCCTCCGCACCGACGCCCCACACCCCCGCCGGCGGCGGCAACATCGCGCCTCCGATGACGTCCGCCCCGTCACTTATGATGTCGACCAGGGTCTTGCGGTCCAGCGTAAGGGCGAGGGCCGCGCGCGCGCGCTCGTCATTGAACGGCGCCGCGTCCCGATTGAAGATCAGATTGTAGGTGACGCCCGTCGGTCGCACGGTGCACTGCGCGGTCGGCGTCTGCTGCATGATGTCCTTGTAGAGCGGCATGGTGACATCGGTCGGGAACGTCATGTCGGAACGGTCGGCGATAAAGGCGAGCATGCGCGTTGCCCGGTTCGCGATGATGTTGAACTCGATACCATCGAGATAGGGGCGCCCGGGCCGCCAGTACTCCTTGTTCTTCTCCAGTTTCACCCGCTCGTTGCTCTTCATCTCCACGAACTTGAAGGGCCCGGTTCCGATCGGGTGTCTCCGCATCTGCGCCGGCGCGACGTGACAGGGATAGATGACGGACCAGCCGGCCGACAGCAGCGCCAGCAGCGACGGCTGGGGGTGCTTGAGATGGAAGGTCACCTGGAAATCGTTGTCGGATGTGACCTGCTCGACGTTCTCGTACCAGACACCGCGCGGATTGCGGCGGAGCTTGGCTTCACCCTTCTCCATCAGGATGTCGAAGGTGCAGCGCACGTCGGCCGCAGTGAATGGCTTGCCGTCGTGCCATTTGACTTCACGTCGCAGATCGAAGCGCACCTGCTTTCCGTCTTCGCTGACCTGCCACCCGGTCGCCAGTTCGGGCCGGATGCTGTCGAAGGAGTTGCGCGCCACCGCCTGGTCGTAGATCACGAGGTTATTGAACACCCCCATGAAGGGAACCACCACCGAGACGGTGATTTCCTCGAGCGGCGATGCGCTGGGGGGCGTATCCATGAGTTGCACCCGGAGCGTGCCTCCCGCCTTTTGCGCGTGGGCGATGCCATGGCCCGCCGCTATTCCAAGCAACGAGGCGAGCCCGAGACAGAACACTCTCTTCAGACGCGCACGCATGGATGAGAATACGCTTGTCATTGGTAGCTCTCTTTCTCCTGCAAAGATCAAGGAACGATCCTGCCTGCTAGTCGTCATACAATGCCGTCCGAATGGCACCGACCTTCTTGACCGTCGCCCTCAGTGCGTCGGCATATGCCTTGAGGTTTCGATTGAAACGTGACTGCGGCCCGACCAGGTTGATGCCATAAAGATCGCCGAATATTTTGACTGAAAGCGCGATGCCCATGACATCCGGCGAGCTCTCACCAATATTGGTCCAGTAGCCGCGCTTGCGACCTTCTTCCAGGTCGCGCGAATACTGTCCGCGATTGCGGATCGTATCGTCAGTGAGCTTTGGATACTTCAGCTGCGCAAGCACGGCTTCACGCGAAGCATCGTCCATCGCAGCGACGATTGCCTTTCCAATAGAGGAGGCATGAAGCTCACGAACTGTACCGACCGCCATGGTGTAGCGGACGGCCTGCCGCGACTCGATAATCTCCAGATAGACGACAGCCAGCCCCTGAAGCTTGCCGAGGATGACCGTCTCTCCCGTGACATCGCGGAGAGACTCGAGGATTGGGCGGATGTGCGTCGCGATCGGGTCATGAAACCCGATCGATTCGGCGACCTGCCCAAGTCGACCGGTTGGATAAACGGCCCCGCGCGGCCTAAGATAATAGAGAAATCCGCGATCCACGAGTGTACGCACGAGAGCAAAGCAGGTCGAAGTCGGCAGAGACAGTTCGCGCGCAAGATCCGATACGGTGATCGGTCGTTGTCGGCGCGCAAAACTCTCGAAAATGTCGAGCGTTCGATCGGCAGTTCTGACTGTCATCTTTTCCCTGATCGCTGTTCCCGACCCGGTATTGAGCCAAGGCGTCAGAAAATTACGCCGACGCGACCAGCGAGACAAAGGTCCAGTCGCGACCGAGCCATGTCCGCAGCCGATCCCACAGACAGCCACGACCATCGAAGCTCTGCCACCTCCGCGTCCGACGACTGGCTGCATGTTAAACAGCTTGCGAGACAATCAGGCGACTGTATACATATATGTGTTGATGTTTTCCGGAATACGGAAGGTGACCAGTTCGAATGGGACCGCTGGCCGGCGTCAGAATTGTGGAGCTCGGAGGGATCGGCCCTGCTCCCTTCGCGTCAATGCTCTTCGCAGAGATGGGCGCCGACGTGTTGCGCATCAGCCGTCGCGACAAGGCCGGCAGCAGCATGAATGGTTACGACAAGCGCCATCAATTGCTCAACCGCGGCCGCTTGTCTGTTGCACTGGACCTTAAAACGCCGAACGCGGTGGAGTTGGTCAGGAAGCTGATTGTCAAATCAGATGCACTCATCGAGGGGTTCCGGCCCGGTGTCGCCGAGCGGCTCGGGCTTGGCCCCGAGGAATGCCTGCGTCTCAATCAGAAGCTTGTCTATGGCCGCATCACGGGATGGGGTCAGGATGGTCCGCTGGCGGCTGAACCAGGCTACGACATCAACTACATCGCATTGACCGGCGCTTTGCACGCGATCGGAAGGAAAGATGGCCCTCCGGTTCCACCTCTCAACCTGGTTGGCGACTTCGGCGGCGGTGCGCTTTATCTTGCCTTCGGCATCGTATGTTCGGTCTACGAAGCGAAAGTTTCCGGAAAAGGACAGGTCGTGGACGCCGCCATGGTCGACGGTGTCTCCAGCCTCATGACGATGATGTACGGTATGCATGCCGCCGGCGTGTGGACGGATAACCGCGGTTCCAACCGGCTCGATTCGGGGACCCCCTGGTACGATGTCTATGAGACGTCCGACTGCAAATGGATATCCCTGGGCTGCAACGAGCCGCAATTCTATGAAGCGCTACTCGATCGGTTAGGTGCCGATCGGTCGGCGCTGCCGGCAGATCGGCACGATCGCAAAGGGTGGCCGGCCATCCGAACGTACTTCACGCGCAAGTTTCGCGAGAAGACGCGTGACGAATGGTGCTCGATCATGACCGGATGCGAGATCTGCTTCGCACCCGTGCTGACGATGGCTGAAGCGCCGCTGCACCCGCACATGAAAGCCCGTTCGACATTCGTCGAGCATGACGGAGTGGTGCAGCCGGCCCCGGCACCACGCTTCAGTCGGACAAAGCCCGAGATCCGGCGATCCGCCGGATCCGAAGAACCGCTGGCTGAAGATGTCCTTCGCGAATGGGGCCTCACTTCTGCCGACGTGGCAGATCTACGCGCTGGCGGTGTCATCAGCTGATACCAACAACGGGATGGACAGAGCGTGAGCACCGAGATCAAGGCTTTCGTTAACGACCAAATCGGAACCATCATCTTCAATCGCCCCGAGAGCCGGAATGCCTTCACGCTGGAGATGCTGGAGGAGTGTTCGAGGATTCTGGCGGCCTTCCGCGATGATCCGGACGTCAGGGTGATCGTTCTGACGGGTGCCGGCGAGTCGTTCTGCTCCGGCGGCGACGTCAAGAAGATGGGGCGCAGCACTTCGGTCATCCAGCGCAAGTCGGACCTCTGGAAGCGCATGCAAACGGTCCCGAAGGTGCTGGCCACCGTGGACAAGCCGGTGATCGCGATGATCAACGGTGACGCAGTCGGCGGAGGAATGGACATTGCGTTGATGTGCGACATCCGCGTGGCGTCCGAGAAGGCCAGATTCTCACAGGCGTATGTTCGTCTGGGCCTGGTACCTGGCGATGGCGGCGCCTTCTTCCTCGCCAGGCTCATCGGACTCGGGCGCGCACTGGAGATACTCCTGACGGCCGATTTCGTCGATGCTCCGCAGGCCGAGCGCATCGGGTTGGTCAACCACTGTGTTCCTCATCACGAGCTGGAGGAGAAGGCCTATGGCATCGCCCGGAAGATCGCCGCCCTTCCCCCTCTCGGCGTGCAGACGTGCAAGCGTCTCACCTATGAGAGCTTCCAGAACGAAATGTTCACGGCGCTGGAGCTGGCATCCTCGCAAGCCGCGATCATGGCGACGACCGCCGATCACAGGGAAGCGGTCAGCGCCTTTCGCGAGAAGCGGCAGGGCATCTACAAGGGAGAATAGGTGATGACCGGACCGCTTTCCGGCCTTCGGATTGTCGACCTCACCACTATCATGATGGGGCCCTGGTGTACGCGTATCGTCGCAGACCTTGGGGCGGACGTCATCAAGGTCGAGGCGCCGGAAGGAGATTCCAGTCGCTACGGCGGGAATGCGCGCAACCGCGGAATGGGAGGAGGTTTCCAGCACACCGCAAAGCGCAAGAGGTCGCTCGTTCTGGATCTGAAGAAGCCTGCGGCACGAGACGTAATCCTTAGACTGACAGCTGAAGCAGACGCCTTCGTCTCGAACATCCGGCCGGCCCCCCTCGACCGGCTGGGGTTGGGCTACGAAGCTGTCCGCAGGTCCAACCCTTCGATCGTCTATCTCAGCATGGTGGGGTACGGCACCGGCGGTCGCTACGCAGGGCAGCCGGCTTATGACGACCTGATCCAGGCCGCGTCAGCGATCCCCACCCTGCTGCAGCGCTCGACCGGCGAGCAGCGCTTCATTCCGATGGCTGCGATCGATCGCATCGTCGGCACCGCGGGTGCCAATATGTTGCTGGCCGGCCTGCTGGCGAAGGCGCGGACAGGCGTTGGTCAGAAGATCGAAGTGCCGATGTTCGAGACGATGGTGCAGTTCGTACTCGCCGAGCACATGCAAGGCGCCACCTTCGATCCGCCGACCGGCCCGCCCGGGTATGCACGGACGCTGTCGCGTTCGCGACGGCCCTATGCCACGCAGGACGGTCATCTGGCCGTATTGCCTTACAATGACGGGCAATGGCGCCGCTTCTTCGAAGCTATCGGCAAGGGCAACTTGTTCACGGAGGATCCACGCTTTGCCGACATCGTAGCTCGCACCGCGAATATCGATGCGCTCTACGACATGATTGCCGACGAACTCAAGACCCGCCCAACTTCGGAATGGCTGGAGCTTCTTCACAAAGCGGACATCCCCTGCATGGTGCCGCATACACTCGAGACATTGATGGAAGATCCACATCTGCACGATCGTGGCTTCTTCGAGCTTCGCGAACATCCCTCCGAGGGCCGCATCCGGGTTATGCGCGAGCCCAGCACCTGGTCCGAAACTCCCCCGCCCGAAGATCGATTTGCGCCACGACTGGGACAGCATACTCGCGAGATTCTAGCTGAGGTCGGCTACGTCGACAGTGAAATCGATACCATGATCGCTGAGAAGGCGGCATTTGAGGAGCGAGGTCGTTAGTTAGCGTCTCCTTATACCGGCACGTACGCCACCCACTGGTTCGGCGATCGTTCGACGCTTATGCGCGGACCGGACCCGGCGCGATCCGGCACTGCTCGCGATCTTACTACTGAATAGCCGTCAGCTACACCACGGCTTGGGGCACGATCGCGGGCGAGTTGGGATCCCACTCCGATTCCGCATCTTCCGATGCAGTTCTTTATCAACCTATGGTCGTATGGTCAAAGTATTGGCCCGGCCAACGCGCCATCACGCTGCCTCCCTATGATAGTAGCGCAGAAGCCCGCCCAATCGCTCGCGACACTGCACAGGCCCCTCGCGCTGACGATCCGTCACCAGAGGAAACAGCAGGATGTTGCCCTTGCCCTGGTGGTTCCTCTCGGCATGGAAATGATCGACGTAATTGCTCAGCGCCCGCCGCAACGAGCGCTCGCCGAACAGGATCACCTTCGACAGGCACTCGTCCTTGACCGACCTGACCCAGCGTTCTGCGTAGGCATTCAGGTTCGGGCTACGTGCCGGCAGCGCGAGCGGCTTAACCCGACCTGATGCAATGATGGCCCGGAACGATCGGGTGAACTTGGTGTCGCGATCATGGAGGAGATACCGACAATCCCGCAGTGCACCACAATCGTCCATGGTCGCGTTCCGGGCGATTTGTTTCATCCACGCCTCATTCGGATGAACGGAGATCCCGGCGATGTCCACCCGGCGGCTCTCGAGATGGATGAAGAGCAGCACGTAGTAGGTCACCAGCCCGCGCAGCGTCAGCACCTCGGCAGTGAAAAAATCGGTCCCCGCCAGCAGCGCCAGGTGAGTCCGAACGAAGGCGGCCCACGTGGTCGTGCGCTTGCGCTCAGGCGCCGTCGTCAGGCCGTGGCGCCGCAAGACATTTCCGACCGTTTGATCCGAAACCTCGTGCCCCAGATTGGCCAACGCCCC
>JABMNB010000312.1 GCA_013205335.1 Rhodospirillales bacterium | reverse complement strand
TCATCGAGGTCATGCCCATGGGCGATATTGGCGAGCAACGCATCGACCAGTACTATCCCCTATCCATGGTGCGCGCGCGCCTGAAGGAGCGCTGGACGCTCGATGACAGCGACCTCTCGACCGGCGGCCCGGCGCGCTACGTGACGGTGCGCGAAACCGGGCGCAAGATCGGCTTTATCACGCCGATGACCCATAATTTCTGCGAATCCTGCAACCGCGTGCGCCTCACCTGCACCGGCACACTCTACATGTGCCTGGGCCAGGAGGATGCGGCCGATCTGCGAGCGCCGCTGCGCGCATCGGAGAGCGACGAAGTATTGGACCGCGCGATCACCGAGGCGATCGCGCGCAAGCCCAAGGGCCACGATTTCATCATCGACCGCCGCCACAGCGGCCCTGCCGTCCCCCGCCACATGAGCGTGACCGGCGGCTGATTGGGCTACCAGAAGAAGTCCCGTCGGAGTTGTTTCACGCCTCTGGATTGGCCTGTGAACCCGCCGTCTTGATCTGCGCCCGGCGCACCGCCTCGCGGTGGGAAATGTAGAGGGCGCTGCCGAAGATCACCGCGGCGCCGACGAAGGTCCAGACGTCGGGCTTCTGGAAGAACAGAAAATAGCCCAGCATCGTGTTCCAGATCAGCGACAGGAAGCCGATCGGCTGCAGCAGCGTGATGTCGGCGAGCTGATAGCCGCGTTGCTGGCAGATATGGCCGAGCGTGCCGGCCAGCCCCGCCACCAGGAACCACGCGATGTCGCCCCACTCGGGCGTCTGCCAGAACCACAATGCGAACGGCAAGGCGCACGCGACGATGACGACGTTCTGCCAGATCACGATGGTGGTCGCCGAATCGGTACGGGCCAGCGCCTTCGAGATCAGGTTCGAGGCCGAGAAGATCGGGGTCGAGACGAGGATGCAGATGACGCCGAGATGGATGTCGCCGAAGCCCGGCCTGATGATGATCATGGCACCGATGAAGCCGACGATGACGGCCATCCAGCGCCGCAGGCGCACTTTCTCGGCGAGGAACAGCGCGGCCCCGATCGTGACGAAGATCGGCCCCGTAAACCCCAGCGCCGTGATCTCGGCCAAGGTCGTGAGCGGCAGCGCCACGAACCACAGCATCATGCCTGCGGTGTGGATGGCGCCGCGCGAGATATGCAACGGCAACCGCCGGGTGTGGAAAGAACGGTAGAGGCCGAGCCGCATCACGATCGGCACGAGCAACAGCGCGCCGAAGAAATAGCGCAGAAACGCCATCACGTAGGGATTGAGATGCTGCGCTGGAATCAGCGTGAAGACGTTGAGCAGCGCGAACAGGACGCCCGAGAAAGCGACCCAGAGAATCCCGCGCAAATTCGGCGGCAGCGCGAGCCAGCGGGCAACGAGGACGGACACAAAGCGATTATGTCACAGGCCCTGCAAACCCGCACCCCTCGCGGCACGGCAGCTTCCGAAAGGCGAAGTGCGGTGCCCAAGCGGACGCCGAGTGTCAGGCCTCGGCCGCAACGGGCGCCTGCTCCTCGCGCAGTCGGGTGACGCGGGCGACCATCTCCTCGAGGTAGGGATCATGGATCCCCAGCGATCGTGCGTGCTCCGCCGTGTTGGTCAGGTAGTCGCGGCAGGCACCGCGGCGGCCCTCGGCAAAGGCAATATGGTGAGCTGCGCGCTCGATCGGCAGGTCGCCGCAATACTGGCAATGCCTGGGGTCGACGACGAAGGTGACGGCGTTGACGATACGGCCGTTGCGCAACTTCGTCGGCACCCAGCGCGCCTTGTAGAGGCCTGCGAGCATCTCGCGATTCCACAGAATGCCGAGTTCGCTACGCACCAGTTCGGGCGACAGACGATAGGCGATGCCCTCGCACTCGCCGCCGTCCTCCAGCGCCAGCATCAGCCCCGGCAGTTCCGGCGTGCCCCGGCCCATCGGCGTCCAGAAGCAAAAGGACCGACGCCAGCCGTCCACCTTGCACGGCTGAACCTCTGTATATTCGAGGGCCGGGTTCCACATCAGCGAGCCGTAGGCGAACACCCAAGCCTCCTCACCCGGCGGATGGGCGAGCAGCGCCTCGTTCAGGCTGGCCTCGCGCTGTGCCGACGACAGGAAGAAGTCGTAACCGGCGGCTCGCGCGTCGGCGACGATCTGGTCGATCCGCTCCGACGTCAGGTCCTCGCGTGTCAGCAAACGCCGGTTCCCTCAGGTCCCGTAGACGATGGACATGGTTTCGGCCACGCAGGCCGGGCGTTCCTGTCCCTCGATCTCGATCGTGATCTGGTTGGTCAACCGCACGCCGCCCTTGTCCATCGGATCGGCCGCGATCAGCTTGGCGCGGGCGCGGACCTTCGAGCCGGCCGGGACCGGGCTGGTGAAACGGACCTTGTTACAGCCGTAGTTGATACCGTTGCGCACGTTGTTGATGTGCGAGATCTGTTGACTGAGCATCGGGATCAGCGACAGCGTCAGGAAGCCGTGGGCGATGGTCTTGCCGCCCGGCATGTCCTTCTTCGCGCGCTCGACGTCGATGTGGATCCATTGATGATCGCCGGTCGCATCGGCGAAGAGGTTGATCCTCTCCTGGGTAATCTCGACCCAGTCACTCACTCCGATCTCCTCCCCCACGTGCTTCTGCATCTCGTTGGGATGGGCGAACTCTCGCTTTGCCATTGACTGCCTCGGCTCCATTAATTGCACTTAGCCTGTATATACTACAGGGCTGTACGTCTGCCGTCTCTGTTTCGCTCCCTGAATTTGTATCGTCGCGGGCTTTTGCTCATCATGCCATCCACAAGAATGCACAGGAGGAGACCCCCAAATGGCTTACGAAACCGTCCTCTACGACGTCGCCGACCGGATCTGCACGATCACGCTCAACCGTCCCGAGAAGCTCAATGCCTGGACGCGGCAGATGCACATCGAGCTCAAGGACGCCATGCACAATGCGGGCGCCAACCCCGATGTCCGGGCCATTATCCTGACCGGTGCAGGCCGCGGCTTCTGCGCCGGCGCCGACATGGGTGGGCTGCAGGCGATCGGCTCGGGCGCTTCCATCGACCGCTCGACCAGGGCACAGGAAGACCTGCCCGGCGGCAGCACACTGCCTGAGTTCAGGATGAACTATTCGTACTTCCCGTCGATTCCGAAATTCATCATCGCCGCAATCAACGGTCCGGCGGCCGGCCTGGGCCTGGTAATTCCGCTCTATGCAGACCTGCGCTTCGCCGGTGAATCCGCGGTCTTCACCACGGCATTCGCCCAGCGCGGCCTGATCGCCGAGCATGGAATCAGCTGGCTTCTGCCGCGGCTGGTCGGCCTTCCGACGGCACTCGACCTCCTCTGCTCGGCCCGCAAGTTCCGCGCGCCCGAGGCGCTGGCGATGGGCCTCGTGAACCGGGTCATTCCCGACGACAAGCTGCTGGCGGAGACACGGGCCTACGCGACCCTGCTTGCCAACACGGTCTCGCCGCGGTCGGTCTCGGTGATGAAGCGCCAGCTCTGGGAGGCCGAGTTCCAGACCCTCTCCGAGGCCACGACCCAGGCCAATCACGAGATGGGGCTGTCGTTCCAGACCTCCGACTTCAAGGAAGGCGTCGCGCACTATCTCGAAAAGCGCGCGGCGAGGTTCACCGGGAAATAGCGGCCGCGGGACCTCTCGCCTGAACCGCGAGAATGTTCGCCTACTGGAACTTCCGCTCCTGCCACCACGGGAAGTAGGACGGCATGCCGTCGCTCACCTTCATGGGGAAGCGTGCCGGGCGCTTCTCGAGGAAGGCGGTCACCCCCTCCTTCACGTCGTCCGACTTGCCGCGCGCGTAGATGCCCTTGGAATCGACCTTGTGCGCTTCCATTGGATGGTCGGCGCCGAGCATCTTCCAGATCATCTGGCGATTGAGCGCCACCGAGACCGGCGCGGTGTTGTCGGCGATCTCACGGGCCAGCGCATAGGCCGCCGGCAGGAGATCGTCCGGCCTGTGCAGCGAGCGCACCAGCCGGCCATTCAGCGCCTCCTCGGCGGAGAAGACGCGACCGGTCATGACCCATTCCAACGCCTGCTGCGGGCCCACGAGTCGGGGCAGGAACCAGCTCGAGCAGGCTTCCATGACGATGGCGCGGCGCGTGAACACGAAGCCGTAGCGCGCCGCCTCGGAGGCGAGGCGGATGTCCATGGCGAGCTGCATCGTGATGCCGACGCCGACTGCCGGCCCGTTGCAGGCGGCGATGGTCGGCTTCAGCGATTCGTAGACGCGGAGCGTGAACAGGCCCCCGCCGTCGCGATGGCCGTCGAGGCCGGGATCGACCGGCCCGCGATTCTCGGCATTGAAAGTGTTGGCGCCGCCCGACAGGTCGGCACCCGCGCAGAAGCCACGGCCTGCGCCGGTGAACACGATGGCGCGTACATCGTCGTCGCGGTCGGCGCGATCCATCGCATCGAGCAGCTCAGACAGCATCTTGCCGGTGAAGGCGTTGAGCTTGTCGGGCCGGTTGAGGGTGACGGTGAGAATGCCGTCCGTGGTTTCGTACTTGATCTGCTCGTAATCCACGGGACGCCCCTCAGGTCTGGTTGATGAGAACGACGCCGCCCACGATCAGGGCGATGCCACCGATCTGCTTGATGCCAAACACCTCACCGAAGAGGAAGTGCCCGAGCACTGCGACGATCGCATAGGAGAGTGACACGCTGGGAAAGGCGACCGAGACCGGGATCTTGCGCAGCGCGATGATGTAGAGGAAGGCGGCCGAGCCGTAGAGCGCCAGGCCCGCGATGGTCGAGGGGCGCAGGAGCTGGCTCGCGAAATCCGGCGCGTCGGCGCCTGCCTTGAGCAACATCTGGCCGCCGATGCCGGCCAGAATGCCGATCCCCAGCGCCACGTAGTAGATCGTCATCCTTCATCACTCCCCTTCGGCGCTACTCGTGCGACGGCTCGCGATGCGGCTGGCCGGCCGCCCGCGTATCGACCTTCGGCCGCTCGATGTCGAGCCCCCCCGTCCCGTGCCCTTCCGTCCCGCGCGTGAACACTTCCCGTACCAGGTACTGGGGCTTGCGATTTACGGCGAGGAACATGCTGCCGAGATATTCGCCGATCATGCCGATCACGAGCAGCTGGACGCCCGCCAGCACGAGCACAGCGACCATCAATGATGCCCAACCTTGGGGTGGTTTGTCGGAGAGGATCGCCTCGATGATCGTGATGCCCGCAGCCAGTGCGCCCAAGGCACCGAAGACCAGGCCGAGAATCGTCGCAAGCCTGAGCGGCATCACCGAGAAGTTGAGGAACATGGCCAGCCAGAGTCTCAGCAGCCGGCGCAGCGTGTAGTTCGACCGCCCTTCGGCGCGCGGCAGGTGGTTGACCTGCAGGCGGCTCACGTTCTGGGTGATCTGGAAGATCAGGCCGTCGACATAGGGTGCCGGCCCCTCATAGCTCGACGTGACGCGCTCGCGCAGGAAACGCGAAACGCAGCGGAAGCTCGAGAGATAGAGGCCCGGCGGCTTGTCGATCAGCTTGTCAGCACACCAGTTGGTGAATCGACTGCCAAGATTGCGCCAGACCGCGTGCTTCTTTTCCTCGTAGTAGGTGTAGACCGCATCGTATTGGCCGTCGCGCGCATGCTCGAACAGGCGGCGCACCTCCTCCGGCGGGTTTTGCAGGTCGTCGTCCATGGTGATCGCATAGGCGCCCCTTGCCCGCGCCAAGCCCGCCATCACCGCATTATGCTCGCCGAAATTCCGGCTGAGGCTCAGCACGACAACCGGCGCACCAGGCTGGTCCACGAGCTGCTTGCAGACGTCGAGACTATTGTCCGGGCTACCGTCGACCACCAGAACGATCTCCAGCCCGCCCTCGATTTCCAGCGCGCGCAGCGCTTTCACCAGCTCACCGACGGTCGCCGCGCCGTTATAGACCGGGACGACGATCGAAAGTGCCGGGTCGGCCGGCACCGGCGCGCGTTCGGTGTTCTCAGGCATCACGTACCGCCACGATCATGAGGGAACCACCGAACGGCAGGCTGACTCCGGCGCCGATGATGGCGCGCTCGACGGCCAGCGCGGTCGAGAAGATCGCGTCGAGCCAGCGCGGATATTCGCGCACATCGCTTTCCGCGCCGTCGCGTTCGAGCAGGCGATGAATGAGCATGAGGGGAAACAAGATCGTGTTCCAATAGCTTGCACGAAGGACCCGGAATCCTTGTTCGGCGAACAGCAGGCGCGTCGTGCCCCGCGTGAAGCGGCGGGCGTTGTGGACGCGCCTGTCGTGCGCCGACAGCATCCAGGAGTAAGCCGGCAGATTGAAGACCGCGATCGCGCCCGGCCCGAGGCAGCGATGCGCCTCTTTCAGGGCACGCACCGGGTCGACATTGGCGTGGCAGATGACGTCGAGCGAGACATAGCCTCCCAGGGTGCCGTCGCGGAGCGGCATTTCGTTGACCGAGCCCGACAGGACGGGCCGTTCCGCCTTGGCCTTCGCCAGTCCGGCAGCCACCGGATCGTAGTCGAGACCCAGGGTCGGCCGGCCGGCCACGCTCGGCCCGAGCACGCGCAACATGCCGCCCGTCCCGCACCCGGCATCCAGGACCGGTCCGCGAGCCTGGGACCGCGCCAGCGCCCGGGCAAGCTGGTCCGCGACCAGCCGGCGCAAGCCGCGATACCACCACATGCGGTCTTCGACCGCATGCATAAGCTCATATTCGGCCCGTTCCACGAAGCGGCCTCTTTCCCGGGAAGTCTCCCCTTCCTGTCCGCTTATGATATCTTCGTGTCGCCTTGCCAACCGTTCAGACCAAACCCCCGACAATACCGCCGCGCGTCGAGCGTCTGTTGCTGGTGCCACTTTTCGCGCTGCCGGTTCTCTGGCTCGCCGGCTACTTCTTCCCCCCCCTCAACCACGACGTCGCCGCCATCCTCGATGTGTCGACGCGCTGGATCGGCGGCGAGAAGCTCTACGTCGAGGTGCTGGACGAGAACCTGCCGCTGACTTTCGTCGTGCACGGCCTGCCGGTGCTGACGGCCAAGCTCCTGCCCGGCACGGTGACCTTCTGGTTCACAGCCTGGGTGGTGGTGGGCATCTTCGCCTCGTTCTGGGCCTGCCGGAAGCTCATCCATCTCGTACCCTCGGCCGATCATGCGCTTACCGAGGCGCTGCTGCCGCCGGTGCTGCTGTTCCTGTTCACCGTGCTGCCCAACGAGCATTTCGGCCAGCGCGAGCACATCATGTTCGTGGCCTGCGC